>NZ_QAIJ01000141.1:0-12272 GCF_003060985.1 Stenotrophomonas sp. HMWF023 | reverse complement strand
GCATCGCGCCAACCCAATCCGAGCCGTCCAAGGACGCACTGCAACCCGAGCAACGGAACTGCGCCGACATCCGACAGCAGCTTTTGCTGGTAACTACCCAACCGGGCGTTTGACAGCGATGACAGCGCACCGCCACCCGGTCGGCGAACGACCGGAGACCACGGCCATCATCAAAGTGACGCACTGCCACAGGCGTGGTTCGCCCACGCCGGCACTTCGTGCGCCGCACCGCCATCAGACATAGATCCGCGTCGGCGCCTCATCGATGATCGCGTGCGGCACAAAGCGCGCACTGTCGCGGGTGATCGCGCTGTCGTCTTCGCGGATGCCGATGCCGCAGGCGTGGTCGCCGATCACCCAGCTGCCGATCAGCGGGTAACCGCCTTCGAAGCGGGTGAGCGGATGCGCACGCTGGAGGATGGCCGGACCGTCGTACGGGCCGTCGCTACGCTGCGTGCTGCCGTCGGCCAGGTGCATCTCGATGTTGGCGCCTTCGCGCGAGAACAGCGGCTTGCGCACCCAGCCCGAGGCCAGCGCGCTGCCGTCATCGAAATGTGCTTCCAGCAGGTTCGGATGGCCAACGTTGCGCTGCCACAGCAACGGCAGGATGCCCTTGTTGCTGAGCACCGCCTTCCATGCCGGTTCCAGCAGCTGCACGCCCGACCCCGGCAACGCACGGCCGAATTCCTCGGCCATCAGGTCTTCCAGTGGGTACAGCTTGAACAGCGTGCCGATCACCGTATCGTCCAGCGCGGTGAAGCGCCCGTCTTCGGACAGGCCGATGTCTTCGATGGCGATCGCTTGCCCGTGCAGGCCCGTCTGCGAGGCGCAGTCGCGCAGGTAATCGACCGTACCGCGGTCTTCGTCAGAGCTGCCCACCGCACTGAAGTACAGCGGCGGCGGCAGCTGCGTGGCCAGTTCGCCGAAGCGCTCGACCAGGGCTTCATGGATCGCGTTGAACTGGTCGGCATGCTGCGGCAGGCGGCCGGCGTTGCGCTGGTCCTCCAGCCACTGCCACTGGAAGAAGCTGGCTTCGAACAGCGAGGTCGGCGTGTCGTAGTTCAGCTCGTACAGCTTGGCCGGGCCGGTGCCGTCGTAGGCCAGATCCAGGCGCCCGTACAGGTGCGGCTGGCGCTGGCGCCAGCTGTCGGCGATCCAGTCGCGGTAATGCGCGGGGATCGCCAACTGGTCCATCAGGCGCTCGCTGCCGATGACATCGCCGACCAGGTCCATCGCCATCGCATGCAGCTCGGCGCTGGGGTCTTCGATGTCCTGTTCGATCTGGCGCAGGGTGAACGCGTAATACGCGCTTTCATCCCAGTACGGCTGGCCTTCGATGGTGTGGAAGCGGAAACCGGCTTCCTCCGCGCGCGCCCGCCACTGGGCGCGCTCGGCAATACGGATACGTTGCATGGATTGATCAACCGCCGACGCTGCTGCCGCTACGGCGCGCACTGGTGCTGCCGAAGCCGCTGCGGCTGGCGGTCACCGCACGGTTCGGTTCGCTGCTGACCGGGGCCAGCCCGGCCTTGCCCGCGCCGATGCCGCTGGCGGTGTTCAGGCCACCGCTGCCACCCGGGGCAGGACGCGCCCAGCCGGCACTCTTGTCCTGGTAGGCCGGCGCCGAAGCCGGCGCCTGCGGGGCCAGGCCACCGCGGTTGCTCAGCATCTGCGACATGAAGAAGCCCATCATCATCGGGCCGATGAACGAGGTGCCGGCCGAGGTGTGCTGCTGCACGCACTGCTCAGGTTTGTAGTCCTGTTGGCAGGCTTCCTTGGTCGCGTACTTCGGCGCTGCATCGGCGGACTTCTTCTGCGCCTCGGCAAATGCATTGCGGCAGGCCGAAGGATCAGCGGTAGCCGTGGTGCAGGCCTCCACCGAGGTATACAGGCCTTCCTGCACCTGCACCTGCTCTTCCTTCTGGCAGGCAGTGAACAGCAGCGGCGCAGCGCTCATCAGCAGCAGCGCGGTGGTGCGGGAACGTTTCATGGCCTCATGCCTTCAAGTCGGAACAATGCCCCATCATGCCAAATCCCGGCCAACAACCGGAATCGGCAAAGTGGGAAAGATGAACGGAATTTCATTTTCGCCGTCCACATGCCGCGCCATCCACGCATGGCGTGGATCTACCGTGTCGACCAAGGTCGACACCCACCAATAGCAGCGGGAACCCCGCCATCCCACGGATAGCCAGCTTTTGACGTTGACGTTGCCGTTGATTCGGCAGGTGCAGGGCGCAGCCCTGCCGGACCACCACCGGTGGTTGCAGCAGCAACCGAAAAACTCCGCCATCATCATCCGACCCCCACGTCGTACGGCCCGCCCGTTCCGCCAGCCATGCCTGAATACCGCTCCCGCACCTCCACCGCTGGCCGCAACATGGCCGGCGCCCGCGCCCTGTGGCGTGCCACCGGCATGAAGGATGGCGACTTCCACAAGCCGATCATCGCCATCGCCAACTCCTTCACCCAGTTCGTGCCCGGCCACGTGCACCTGAAGGACCTTGGCCAGCTGGTTGCGCGCGAGATCGAACAGGTCGGCGGCGTCGCCAAGGAATTCAACACGATCGCCGTGGACGACGGCATCGCCATGGGCCACGACGGCATGCTGTACTCGCTGCCCAGTCGCGAGATCATCGCCGACTCGGTGGAGTACATGGTCAACGCGCACTGCGCCGACGCGCTGGTGTGCATCTCCAACTGCGACAAGATCACCCCCGGCATGCTGATGGCCGCACTGCGCCTGGACATTCCGGTGGTGTTCGTGTCCGGCGGACCGATGGAAGCCGGCAAGACCAAGCTGTCCGAGCACAAGCTGGATCTGGTCGATGCGATGGTGATCGCCGCCGATGAAAGCGCCAGCGACGAGAAAGTAGCCGAGTACGAGCGCAGCGCCTGCCCCACCTGTGGTTCCTGCTCGGGCATGTTCACCGCCAACTCGATGAACTGCCTGACCGAAGCCCTGGGCCTGTCGCTGCCCGGCAATGGCACCACCCTGGCCACCCATGCCGACCGCGAGGCACTGTTCCGCCGTGCCGGCCGCCTGATCGTCGAGCTGTGCCATCGCTGGTATGGCGGCGAAGATCCGCGTGCACTGCCGCGTGGCATCGCCACCCAGGCCGCGTTCGCCAACGCGATGACCCTGGATATCGCCATGGGCGGGTCCACCAACACCATCCTGCACCTGCTGGCTGCCGCGCAGGAAGCGGAGGTCGACTTCGACCTGTCCCACATCGACGCACTGTCGCGTCGCGTGCCACAACTGTGCAAGGTGGCGCCGAACTCGCCCAAGTACCACGTCGAAGATGTGCATCGCGCCGGTGGTGTGTTCGGCATCCTCGGTGAGCTGGACCGCGCCGGGTTGCTGGATACGTCCGTGCCTACCGTGCACAGCAGCACGCTCGGTGAAGCACTGGATCGCTGGGACGTGATGCGCAGCGACAACGACACCCTGCACACCTTCTTCAAGGCCGGCCCGGCCGGCATTCCCACCCAGGAAGCCTTCAGCCAGGCCACGCGCTGGCCGTCGCTGGATGTTGACCGCGCCGAGGGCTGCATCCGCTCGCTGCAACACGCTTACTCACTGGAAGGTGGCCTCGCCGTGCTGCGCGGCAACCTCGCCGTCGACGGCTGCGTGGTGAAGACTGCGGGCGTGGACGAATCGATCCACGTGTTCGAAGGCACTGCGCGTGTGTTCGAAAGCCAGGACGCGGCGGTCGCCGGCATCCTCGCCGATGAAGTGAAGCCCGGCGACGTGGTGGTGATCCGCTACGAAGGCCCGAAGGGTGGCCCGGGCATGCAGGAAATGCTGTATCCGACCAGCTACCTGAAGTCGAAGGGGCTGGGCAAGCAGTGCGCGTTGCTGACCGACGGGCGTTTCTCCGGCGGTACCTCGGGCCTGTCGATCGGCCACGTCTCTCCGGAAGCGGCCAGCGGCGGTGTGATCGGTCTGGTGGAGGATGGCGACCGCATCCGCATCGACATCCCGGCGCGGCGCATCGACCTGCTGCTGGACGACGCCACCCTGGCACAACGCCGCGCCGACGCCGATGCACGCGGCTGGAAACCGCGTGCACCGCGCCCGCGCAAGGTCACCAGCGCGCTGAAGGCCTACGCCTTGCTGGCCACCAGCGCCGACAAGGGCGCCGTGCGCAACACCGCCCTGCTCGGCGATTGACAGAAAAGGGGACGGAGGGGATTAAGTCGTTTGTGCCACAAACGACTTAATCCCCTCCGTCCCCTTTTTGCTCAGAACGCGAACGGCTCGCCATCCATGCGGCACGAGCCTGCGGAGATGTGGACCGCACCGCCGGACTGCAGCTCGAACACCACGCGGATGCCGCCCTCGGCGCGATCCTCGCTCGCCATCACTTCGTTGATCGATGCACTCGGCCCCCAGGGCTCGCTCCTGTCCAGCACCACATGCTCGACCGCTTCGAACTGCAGATGGCGCTCCGTTTGGGTCGCATCGCGGAGGACGAGCTCGAAAGTGGCGGCGATCCAGTCACTGTGGGTCGCGATGATTGTCCAATCGTGCATGTGACTCCCCTCTGCGCGTGCGGTCGCGCCATGGTAGTCCGATCCGCGAGGTTGCCGGCCAGCGGCCGGCACTACCACTTCAGGGGTTGAGGCTTTTCACCGCGCATGGCCCGCCGCTACCAGAGCGCCTCAACCGATGGTGCGCTTGAACGGCGGCAGCGCGTCGATGATGCGCTTGCCGTAACGGCGGGTCAGCAGCCGCGAGTCGAGGATGATCACCCGGCCGGTGTCGGTGGAGGTGCGGATCAGGCGGCCGGCGAACTGGGTCAGCGTGCGCAGCGCATGCGGAATGGCGATCAGGTTGAACGCATTGAGCCCGCGCGCTTCCACCCACTCGCTGAGCGTGGCGGTCTGCGGATCGGTCGGCACCGCGAACGGTACCTGGGTGATCACCACCGTGGTGCAGGCCTCACCCGGAAGATCCAGGCCTTCGCCGAACGAGTTGAGCCCGAACAGCACCGAGCCCTCGCCGGCAGCCACGCGGCGCAGGTGTTCGTCGATCATGCGCGTCTTCGACATCTCGCCCTGCACCAGCACCTGCTTGCGCTTGGCGGCCGGCATCAGGCCTGCCACCTTTTCCATCTTCCAGCGCGAGGTGAACAGCACCATCGAGCCCTTCGTCCAATCCAGTTCCTTGCCGATGTAGCGCGCCACTTCACGCGGATGGCCTTCGCGGTCATCAGGCGTAACCGGGAACGGCGGCACGATCAGCTCGGCCTGGTTGGGCAGGTCGAACGGGGAAGACAACGAGACCATCTCGGCGGTTTCAGGGATGCCGTTGTCGATCGCCAGCGCCTGGAAATCGCCGCCGCCGGTCAGCGTCGCCGAGGTCAGCACCACCGAATCCACTTCATCCCACAACAGCTTGCGCAGCACGTGCGCGGCCGACACCGGTGAGCCATGCAGCACCAGGTCGCCATCACGGGTGGCGGTCACCCAGCGCGCCATCGGCGGCGCGCCTTCCTTGTCCTCGCGGCGCCAGACCTGCCACAGGTTGTACTGCTGCTCTATCATCTCCAGGGCCATGCCCAGGTTGCGCTGCAGGCGCTCGCGCGCCGGATCGTCCGGCTTGCCCTTGGCGACCTGCGCGGTGGCCGCGTGCGCCCAGTTGTAGAGGCTGCGGGTATCGTCGGCCAGCGCCTCGATCGGTTCGCGCCAGGCCTCGGGCAGACGCCCGTTGGCGGCGCGCCACATCGGTTCCTCATCGGCCGGCGCCGGCATCCACACCGCTTCCACGTGGTCGCGGAACATGCGCAGGCCCTTGGCCACATTGCTGGCCGCGTCGATGGCTTCGTTCGGCAACAGGTTGCCAAGTCGATCCTTGTCGACCGCGCGGTAGGCGCCGGCAATCAGGATCTGCAGGCGGCCGGTGCGCTTGGCCATTTCATCCAACGCCAGGCTGGCCGCACCCTGATCGATGGCCACATTGCCAACGTGGTGGCCTTCGTCGAGCACCAGCAGCATGTCCGACGGCGCGGCGATCATCGGCTGGCCGTTGTCGCTGTCACCAATGGACAGCGCCGACAGCAGCAGCGCGTGGTTGGTGACCACGATCTGCGCGTCACGCACGGTATTGCGCGAACGCAGCACCGCGCACTGCGCCGAGTACGCACAGCGTCGCCCCGCACAGCCCGAGGCCGGCGTGGTGATGCGCCCGCGCAGGCCGGGGCTGATGGTTTCCGGTGCGTTGTCGATGTCGCCGTCCCAGCTGCCGTTGCTGAAGGCCACGGTGAGGCGCTTGGCGATGTCCATCTCGATCGGCGCCAGCGGGCGGTCGAACAGCGGCTGCTCGTCGTCGAACATGCCGTTCTGCGCGCCCTCGCCATGCGCCTCGGCGGCGTTGCGCGTGCACAGGTAGCGGGTACGGCCCTTGGCCAGTGCGATGGTCGCCTCCAGGCCGGTTGCCTTGAGGAAGTTCGGGATATCGCGCTCGACCAGCTGCGACTGCAGCGCCACGGTACCGGTGCTGATCACCAGCTTCTTCTTGCTGGCCAGGGCAATCGGCACGCCGGCGGTCAGGTAGCCCAGGCTCTTGCCAACGCCGGTCGGCGCCTCGACCACGCCCACGCCACCACTGGTGGACAGCGCGCGCGACACCACGCCGATCATCTGGCTCTGCGAGCGGCGGGTGGAGAAGCCGGGGGTATTGGCCTGCAGCGTCGTGTACGCCTTGCGGATCGCGTCCTTCAAGGTGTCATCGAGCTTGCGTGGGGCGGCGACGGTTTCGGTCACGCCAGAACTACCGTAGCGGGGTCAGGCCGGCCATTGTCGCATGGCCGGCCACGGGCTCCGATGCGCGGGCGCTGAACAGGGTCAGCAGCGTCGCGCGGTGGCTGGATGCGCGCCCCACAACGCCACCAATGCGGCCAAGGCCGCCATCGGGGTCAGGGCGTCGCAGCGCGCTGCCGCAGCAGCCGTACCAATGCCCAGACCAGCAGTACCGTGCCGACGGCATCGAGCATCGCCAGGCCGAAGTGGACCACACCCAGCACGGTGCTCAGCTGCGAGATCGCACTGAAGTCTCCCTTGCTGACCATCCACATCGGCACCAGGTTGGCCAGCAGGCTGCCCATGCTGGACGCCAGCAACAGCAGCAGGCCGGTCAGCGCGCCGGTGCGTGCCGGATCGCGCGGCGCGCCCATCACCCAGACCAGGCCGACGCACAAGGCGATCAGCACCGGCAGGCGCACGCCGACCATGGTCAGCAGGGAGACCATCAGAGCCTGGCTATCCATTGATCAGTCCTGCCCGGCGAAGGCACCGGCACCGGCGCGCAGCTGCTGGTAGACCTCGTCGGTCTGCGGGCGTACGGCGTGCCACTGCAGGAAGCTCTCGGCCGCCTGCTCGACCAGCATGCCCAGGCCATCGACCGTGTTGCGGCACTGCGCGGCGCGCGCCCAGGCCAGGAAGGCGATGGCAGCCTCGCCGTAGTTCAGGTCGACCGCGGTGGTCATCGAATTGACCAGCGACAGCGGCAGCTTGAACTCGGCGTCGCGATCGCGGCCGGCCGAGGTGGCGTTGAGGATCAGCTCGAAATCACCGAGGTCGCGCAGATCGTCCCAGTAGCGGCTGAGCGCGCGGCCCGGCTCGCCCATGGCATCGATCAGTTCGTCGGCGCGTTCCGGCGTGCGGTTGACCACCACCAGTTCGGTGATGCCGGCATCCAGCAGCGCCGGCGCAACACTGCGCGCCGAACCACCGGCGCCCAGCAGCAGCACGCGGCGGCCGCGCAGGTCCAGGCCGTGGCGGTCGGTGAGGTCGCGCGCCAGGCCGATGCCATCGGTGGTGTCACCGTGCCAGCGGTCGCCCTTGCGCAGCAGGGTGTTGACCGAGCCGGCGCGGCGCGCGCGCGCGGTCAGCGTGGTGCACACGGAGAATGCCGCTTCCTTGTGCGGTGAGGTGACGTTGGCACCGACACCACCCTCGGAGGCGAACGCCTCCAGCCCGGCCAGGAATGCTTCCGGGGCGAGATCGATGCTGCGGTAGTCGAGGGAGATGCCTTCCTGGCGACCGAACGCAGCATGGATCTGCGGCGACTTCGAGTGGGCGACGGGGTGTCCGAAGACGGCGTAACGATCGGTCATGGAATCCTCAAGCTGGCTAGACTGGTGCTCTTTCGTGCATGGACCTGGATGATGCGTATCGCCCCGACCCTGCTGGTGCTCGCCGCCAGTCTACTCTCTGCCCCGGTGGCGATGGCGTTGAACGAGTACGGCATCGAGGGCATGGGCGTGGTCTCCACCCGCGCCGATGAGGGCCGGGCCACGATCAGCGCCGATGGCCAGCGCATCGTCTTCGCCCGCCGTGGCGAGGCCGGCTGGGGGTTGTGGCAGGCGCGCGTGGTCGACGGCCGCTGGCAGCAGGCGCAGGCGTTACCGCTGGCGGTGTCCGGCGAAGTGCGCGATCCGTATTTCAGCCGCGACGGCCGCTGGCTGCTGTTCGCCGCAGGTCGCGAGGGCCGGCTGGCGCTGTACCGGGCGGCGATCGCCGCCGATGGCAGCGTGGGCGCCCCGCAGCCGTTGGCCGGCGATGGCGGTCGCCATGAGGAGCGCGGCCCGGCATTGAGCGCGGACGGGCGGCGGCTGCTGTTTGCCCGTCAGCAGGGCCGTGGCGCCGGCTGGGACCTGTTCGTGGCCACGCTGGACGCGCAGGGCGCGCGCGGGCCGGCCACGGCGTTGCAGGCGTTGAACAGCGCTGCCGATGAAACCGATGGCGACTGGCTGGGCAGCGCTGGCGCCGTGGCCTTCAGCCGTGGCAGCGATGACACTGCACAGGTCTGGACCAGCGGTTGCGCGTGGACGGGCGCTGCGCTGCAGCCGTTGGGGTTGTCGTTCAATCAGGGAAGCGGCTGGACCGCCGCGCCGGTGGTCGACAACGCCAAGCCAGGCGAAATGATGGTGGCCAGCAGCGCGGCGAAGTCGCCACGGGCCGGTGGTGTGGATGTATACCGGCTGGCAGTACCGAAGGTGGAGGCAGTGCCGGAGTGCGTGCGGTAGATCCACGCCATGCGTGGATGATCGTTTGGAGGGTGCCGACCGCCCCCCTCCGGTAGGTGCCGACCTTGGTCGGCACAGAAACAAAACCGCCAACCAAGGTTGGCCCCACCAGTAGATCCACGCCATGCGTGGATGATGGTTCGGAGTCGGCACACGGAAGCGCCAACCAAGGTTGGCGACTACCAGAACATCAGATCAGCGCGACAGCACCTTCGCTCGCTGCTGTTCGTATTCCACTTCGCTGAGCTGGCCGTTGTCCTTGCGCCGGTTCAGCGCGGCCAGTTCGGCCTGCACGCTCTCCGGCATGGCCTGCTCGCGGGCAACCTGGGCGGCGGCGGAAAGCTGCTCGGGCGGCCGTCGTGCGGCACGCCAGGCAGCGACGAACACGCCGACGATGATGGCCCCGAACACCAGAGTACCGGTGCCCCAGATCAACCATTGCATCCAACCCATTTCAGGTCCCATCGCGTGTTCCTCCGTCCGTCGTGGGCGCTATTGTCAGCGCTCGCGCAGCCAACGCGCCACCTGCGGCGCGAAATAGGTCAGCACGCCATCGGCGCCGGCGCGCTTGAAGCCCAGCAGCGATTCCAGCACGCAGGCGCGCTCGTCCAGCCAGCCGTTGGCGAACGCCGCCTTCATCATCGCGTACTCGCCGCTGACCTGGTAAGCGAAGGTCGGCACGCCGAAGGTCTCCTTCACCCGCCGCACCAGGTCCAGGTACGGCATGCCCGGCTTGACCATCACCATGTCCGCGCCCTCCTCCAGGTCCAGGGCGATCTCGCGCATCGCCTCATCACCGTTGGCCGGGTCCATCTGGTAGGTCTTCTTGTCGGCCTTGCCGAGGCTGGCCGCGCTGCCCACCGCGTCACGGAACGGGCCGTAGAACGCCGAGGCGTACTTGGCCGAGTAGGCCATGATGCGCACGTTGAGATGGTGGTCGGCGTCCAGCGCACGACGGATCGCACCGATACGGCCATCCATCATGTCCGAAGGCGAAATGATGTCCGCGCCCGCCTCGGCGTGCGACAGCGACTGCTTGACCAGCGCTTCGACGGTGATGTCGTTGAGCACGTAGCCCTTGTCATCGATGATGCCGTCCTGGCCGTGCGTGGTGTACGGATCCAGGGCAACGTCGGTCATCACTCCCAGCTCCGGGAAACGCGACTTCAGCGCGCGGATCGCACGCTGCGCCAGACCGTCCTCGGCCCACGCCGCGGAAGCGTCCAGCGACTTCTGCGAGGCGTCCAGCACCGGGAACAGGTCGATCACCGGGATGCCGAGTTCCAGCGCTTCCTCGGCCACCTTCAGCAGTTCTTCGATCGACAGCCGCTCCACGCCCGGCATCGACGGCACCGCGACGCGGCCGGCCGGTTCGTGCACGAACACCGGATAGATCAGGTCGTCGGTGGTCAGCGTGTTCTCGCGCATCAGGCGGCGCGAGAATTCGTCATGGCGCATGCGCCGCGGGCGGTAATGGGGATGAGGCATGGCAGGCTCCGAGGAGTGGCTATTGCAACAGGTAGCCCTGCGGCAGCAGGGGTTCGGGCAACGGGCGTTCGCCGAGGGCATCGAGCTGGTCGATCTCGATGGTGCGCACCAGCGCGTCCAGCGGCAGGTCGTTCGGCTCCAGGCCGAACGGGTCTTCCATTTCTTCACCCAGCTGGTCCAGGCCGAAGAAGGCATAGGCCAGCACCGCCGACAGCACCGGCGTGGCCCAGCCCAGCGAACTGGCCAGGCCGAACGGCAGCAGTACGCAGAACATCCATGCGCAGCGGTGCAGCAGCAGGGTGTAGGCGAACGGCAGCGGGGTGGTGAGGATGCGCTCGCAGCCGGCCTGGATCGAGGACATCGCGTGCAGGCGCTCTTCCAGCTGGACGTAAAGAATGGAATCGAGCGTGCCTTCGCGACGGGCCTTGGCCAGTTCGGCGGCGATCATCGCCAGCAGCGCATCGGGCACGTTCTCGCGCTGGGCGAGCTGCCCGCGCTGTTCCTCGTCCAGCCATGGCACCGCGGCCAGCGCCACGTCGCGGGCACGCAGGCGCGCGGCCAGTGCATAGGCGAAGGCGGTGGTCAGGTAGCTGATGCGCTGGCGGCGTGGCGCATCGTCAGCCAGCAGCACCTGTACCTGCCGCGCCAGCGAACGCGATTCGAACACCAGCTGGCCCCACAGCTTGCGGCCCTCCCACCAGCGGTCGTAGCAGGCGCTGTTGCGGAAGCTGAGGAAGATCGACAGGACCAGGCCGAGCAGGGTGAACGGAGTGACCGAGACACGCTCGATGCCGACCGGGGGCGCCAGCTCCACCACCGCGGCGACCGCGATGGAGAGGATGAGGATGGCCAGCACCTTCGGCGCGATCGCCGGGACGATGGAGCCACGCAGGATGTACAGCAGTTGCCAGCCGTGGGGACGGGAACGAATGATCATGGGAGCAGCCGCGCAGGGCGCAGTTCAACAGGCACGCGGGGGGCTCGCGCAGCCGCCCATTCTACTCCCTGCCCGGCCAGCGGCCGTGTACCTGCGACGCCCTGTCGCACCGGCTTGACCGGCTCAGATCACGCCGCCGCCCAGCCCCAGGCGCAGGATGCCGACCACCACCACGATGCCGTTCAGGATCAGCCCCGTCCAGGCCCGGCCGCGCTTGCTGGGGTGGGTGAACAGGATGCCGAGCGCGGCGATGATCGCGCCGACCGCGGCAAACGGGATCAGGAACCAGTTGCCCCAGCCCAGCAGCGGTATCAACGCCAGGATCATCCACAACAGGGCCAGTACGCCCCACAACAGACTGATCACACCCATAGCGCACTCCCCGTGGTTGTTCTTGCTCTCAACCATAGCCGTTCCCGGCAGCGCCGCCTACCGCCGTTGCCGTCAACCTCACCGGCGCCGTGCTAGCGTGCGGCCATGGGTCGAGCCCCGATGTTGGCGCCGATTCAGAGTGCCCGGCTGATGATCCGAACCAGTCCTACAGGGGTATACGCCATGAACATCCGTTGGGTCGCCTTGGCGGCCATGCTGCTGACCGTTGCCGGTTGCGCCAGCACCTCCAAGGTCATGCTGGGCCGCGCCCGCGCGCCGATCGATCCGGCCCAGGTGCAGATCTATTCGACGCCGCCCGCCGGTTCGCAGGAAATCGCCCAGCTGGAGTCGTCTTCGGCGGTGGGCTTTGGCACGCAGGGGCAGACCGATGCGGCCGTGGCCCGCCTGAAGCGCGAAGCGGCTGCGCTCGGTGCCAACGG
>NZ_QAIJ01000015.1:333-1832 GCF_003060985.1 Stenotrophomonas sp. HMWF023 | reverse complement strand
GCAGCGAGCCGCCGTAGCCATCGGTGCGGCGGTTGCTCAGCGGCGACAGGAACTGGTGCAGCAGATAACCGTGCGCGGCATGGATCTCGATCAGCTCGAAGCCCAGGCGCTCGGCGCGCACCGCGCTGGCGGCGAAGGCGGCAACGATCTCGGCGATGCCGGCCTCGTCCAGTTCCTGCGGCGCCGGATCGGCGGCATGGAACGGCAGCGGCGACGGCGCAACCGTGGCCCAGCCACGCGCATCATCGGCCGGCAACTGACCACCGCCATCCCACGGGCGCGCCGTAGAGGCCTTGCGGCCGGCATGGGCCAACTGCACACCCAATGGCATCGGCGACCAGCGGCGTACGCTGGCCAGCACCTGTGCCAGTGCCGCTTCGGTGCCGTCGTCCCACAGGCCCAGATCGGCCCAGCTGATGCGGCCGCGCGCTTCGACCGCGGTGGCCTCCAGGATCAGCAGGCCCGCGCCGGACTGCGCCAGGTTGCCCAGATGCATGGCGTGCCAGTCGCTGGCGCGGCCGTCTTCGGCGGAGTACTGGCACATCGGCGCGACGACGATGCGGTTGGACAAGGTCAGGGGGCCGAAGGAGATCGGCGAAAACAGCTGGCTCACGGCAGTGGGGGTGTATCAAAGGGGGTGCGTATTGCACCGCTGTACGGCCGATAGATCAACCGTGTGGGTAGATCGCTGTTTCGTGGGAAGGCGCAGCCGAGCGCAGGCTCGGCTCAGCGCGTGGTCCAGCCGGCCAGCGCCTCGGCGCAATCGCGCTCGTCCTTGAACTGCAGCAGGTCGTCGGCACGGGTGCGGCCACGGTTCAGCGCGGCCACCGGCAGGCCGGCCTTGGCCGCAGCCTGCACGAAGCGGAAGCCGGAATAGACCATCAGCGAGGAGCCCACCACCAGCACCGCATCCGCCTGCTGCAGGTGCTCATGCACCGCATCCACGCGCTCACGTGGCACGTTCTCGCCGAAGAACACCACGTCCGGCTTCAGCAGGCCGCCGCAGTGCGGGCAGTCCGGCACCGCGAACGCGGAGAAGTCGGTTTCCAGGTCGGCGTCGCCGTCGGGCGCGATACCGGCCTCCAGCGATTCCCAGCCGGGGTTGGCGTCCAGCAACTGCTGCTGGAAGCCGTCACGCTCGCTGCGACGTTCGCAGCCCATGCAGCGCACCAGATCCAGGCGGCCGTGCAGGTCGATCACGTTGCGGCTGCCGGCACGCTGGTGCAGGCCATCCACGTTCTGGGTCAGCAGTACCTGCAGCTTGCCGCTGTCCTCCAGTGCGGCCAGCGCCTGATGCGTGCCGTTGGGCCGGGCCTGGCCGAAGCGCGGCCAGCCCAGCAGGCTGCGCGCCCAGTAGCGCTGGCGGGTGGCAGCCTCGCCCATGAAGGCCTGGTAGGTCACTGGCGGCGTGCGCTTCCACTGGCCATCGGCATCGCGGTAATCGGGAATGCCCGAGGCGGTGCTGCAGCCGGCGCCGGTCAGCACGAACAGCCGTTGGG
>NZ_QAIJ01000015.1:0-323 GCF_003060985.1 Stenotrophomonas sp. HMWF023 | reverse complement strand
GCTTGCGCTCGCCGCTGTGCAGGTCCTCGGCGATCAGCTCCACCTCGACCTTCATCGAGCTGCGGCCGACCTCGACGATGCGGCCGATGGTCTCCACCATCTGGCCGATGCGGATCGGCAGCTTGAAATCGACCTGGTCGCTGCGCGCGGTCACCACGGTGCGGCGCGAGTAGCGGGCGGCGGCCAGGAAGGCGGCCTTGTCCATCCATGCCAGCGCCTGGCCACCGAACAGGGTGCCCATGTGGTTGGTGTGGTTGGGGAAGACGATCTCGGCCATGCGCACTTCGGTCGGCGGCACGGTCTCGGGGATAGGGGTCATGGGG
>NZ_QAIJ01000140.1:0-5460 GCF_003060985.1 Stenotrophomonas sp. HMWF023 | reverse complement strand
GAGCAGGCGGCTATCGCACGGATGATCGAGCTGGATTACACAGATCCGGCCACGGTGCGGGCGTTTATCGAGGCGTCGGGGTGGTTGCAGCAGCGGTAGCGCCGGACCGTGCCCGGCGCACAGTGCCAACCAAGGTTGGCACCTACCATTGGGGAATCAGCCCCCATTACCTCAGGCGTACAGCGTCGGGTCGGCCACGCCGGCTTCGGTGAAGCCCTGCGCACGCAGGCGGCAGGCGTCGCAATGACCACAGGCCGCGCCGCTGGCATCGGCGTTGTAGCAGGAGACGGTCAGGCCGAAGTCCACGCCCAGGCGCACGCCTTCGCTGACGATCTGGCCCTTGCTGAGGAACTGCAGCGGCGCATGCACGGTGATGCCCGCGCCTTCCACGCCCGACTTGGTCGCCAGGTTGGCCAGCGCTTGGAAGGCGGCGATGAACTCGGGGCGGCAGTCCGGGTAACCGGAGTAGTCCACGGCGTTGACGCCGCAGAAGATGTCGTTGGCACCGAGTACTTCGGCCCAGCCCAAGGCCAACGACAACATGATGGTGTTGCGCGCCGGTACGTAGGTGACCGGGATGCCCTCGCCGCCTGCCTCGGGCACGTCGATGTCGTCGGTCAGCGCCGAGCCGCCGATGCTGCGCAGGTCCACGTCCACGGTCTTGTGCACGATCACGCCCTGGGCCTTGGCCACGCGCGCGGCGGCATCCAGCTCGGAGGTATGGCGCTGGCCGTAACGCACGCTCAGGGCATGCACGGCGAAGCCCTGTTCCTGGGCCATGGCGATGACGGCGGCTGAATCCATGCCGCCGGAGAGAAGCACGACTGCCTTCTTCATGGGTAAATCATCCGGTTTGGGGGAAAAGCCAGCACGCTGTCCCGCGCCGGAACTACATCAAGGAACAACGGACGGGCTCAGCGGCCCGGTTCGTCATTCCAGAGAATCTTATGCAACTGCATCTGGAAGCGCACCGGCAGCCGGTCTTCCACTATCCAGTCTGCCAGCTGGCGAGCAGTGATCTCGCCCTTGCTGGGCGAGAAGAACACCATCGTGCGCTGTACCAGCTGGTGTTCGGCGACCATGGCCTTGGCCCAGTCGTAGTCTTCGCGGTTGCAGATCACGAACTTGATCTGGTCGCGCGCGGTCAGCAGCGGCAGGTTCTCCAGCCTGTTGCGGGCGACCTCGGCCGAGCCGGGGGTCTTGATGTCGACCACACGCGATACGCGCGGATCGACCGCGCTGACGTCCAGCGCACCGGACGTTTCCAGCGACACATCCAGGCCGGCATCGCACAGCTTCTGCAGCAGCATCAGGCAGCGCTTCTGTGCCAGCGGCTCGCCGCCGGTCACGCAGACGTGGCGCACGCCCTGCGCCTGCACATGCGCCACGATGTCGTCGATGTCCCACCAGGTGCCGCCATGGAAGGCGTAGGCGGTGTCGCAGTACTGACAGCGCAGCGGGCAACCGGTCAGGCGCACGAACACAGTCGGCCAACCGGCGGTATCGGCCTCACCCTGCAGCGAGGTGAAGATCTCGGTGATCTTCAGGCGCGGCAGTGGCGACTGCACGATCTCGCTGGGCGTGGCGACGGCGTTGGACGGAGTGACGGCGGTCATGGCAAACAATTCTTCATGGGGCGGGCGACGGATGTATCGGCGCCGGAAACGAAAGCAGCCGAGCATGGGCTCGGCTCTACAGGAGGCTGCCGGGAGTCAACCCAGCGCCAGGGGGCGTATTGTACGCCCGGTCAGCGGATCAGCGGATCTGATTGCCGAGGCGGATCGACTGCAGGCGGTCCTGCGCGGTACGCGCGGCATCCGAGCCCGGGTATTGCGCCACGACGGTCTCCAGCGTCTGCTGGGCCTGGTCGACCTTGCCCTCGCCATACTGCGAGAGGCCGACCTTGAGCAGGCCACCTGCGGCCTTGTCGTGGGTGGGATAGCGCGAGAGCAGTTCGCGGAACTGGGACTCGGCCATCGGGAAATTGCGGGTGGCGTAATAGCTCTCGCCCAGCCAGTACAGCGCATTGGGGGCGTAGACGCCGTTCGGGTACAGCTCCAGGAAGCTCAGGAACAGCTGCGCCGAATCATCGTACTTGCCTGCCTTCAACGCATCGAAAGCCACGTTGTAGGACGTACGCTCGTCACCGGTGACGGCCAGGCTGCCCGGGTCACCATGGACGGAAGGCGGCCGCTCGGAAGTGGCCGCCGTTGCGGGTTTTGCCGGGGCTGCAGGAGCCTTCGGTGCGCTCGCCGGAACAGCAGGCAGGGCCGGGGCGGCAGAGCCCCCTTCCAACCGGTTCAGGCGGCTGTCCAGATCCAGATACTGATCCTGGGCGGACTGCTTGAGCTGGGCGTTGTCGTGCTGGAGTTGCTCGATCGAGGCCTGCAGGCTGGTGACCTGCTGCCGCAGCTGGTTGATCTGGTTCAACAGGTCCTGGTTGGCACTGTTGTTGTACATCTGCTGCTCGAGCGAACCGACACGGTCGGCCAGACTCTGACGTTGTGCATGCGCCGGTGCGGCAGCCACGAGGGCTGCCGCAACGACCAGCATCAGTTTGATGCCAAGGCGCATGGATTACTGCGCGGTGTAGACGATTTCGACGCGACGGTTCTGCGACCAGCAGGACTCGTTCGACTCGGTGCAGACCGGACGCTCTTCACCGTAGGACACGACGGTCAGCTGCGAAGCCGAGCCACCGTTGGCCTGCAGCGCCGAGTTGACGCCGTTGCCACGACGCTCGCCCAGGGCCTGGTTGTACGCGCGCGAACCGCGCTCGTCGGTGTGGCCCTGCAGGGTGATGCGCGAAGACGGACGGTCACGCAGGTACTTGGCGTGGCAAGCCATGATGGCCTGGAATTCCGACTTCACTTCTTCCTTGTCCAGGTCGAAGTAGACAACGCGCTGACGCAGGCAGGCATCGGTGTCCAGATCGCCCGGGCCGTACAGGCCGGAGGTGGACGGACCGGTCGGGGTGGTGGTCGAGGTGCCGGTATCGACCGGAGCCGGGGCTTCTTCCTTGACCTTCTTCGAGCAACCGGCCAGGACGGCCACGGACAGCAGGGAAACAAGCAGAACGCGGGTGGACTTGTTCATGGCGATACCTTTGTGGCTCCTAAGCCGATGAGGGGTTCAATACACAGAAAATATTAACACTCTTTTAGCGCTGGGTACGGTATGGGGACCATGCCGGCTCGCGCACATCACCGTCTGCCAGAACCAGGCGCTGGCGCACGCGCGCGTCGGCCGAGACGGCGTACAGCACACCACGACCACCCTCACGGGCGGCATACAGCACCATGCTTGCGTTGGGCGCGAAGCTCGGCGACTCGTCCAGCGAACCCGGCGACAGCGTGCTCCAGCGCGGCGAGCCCAGCGAGCTGTCCATCAGCGCGATCTTGTAGCTGTTGCCCGAACCCTGGGCGACAGCGATCTTCTTGCCGTCGTAGGAGACCGAGGGCTTGGCGTTGTAGTTGCCCTGGAAGGTCACGCGCTCGGCGCTGCCACCACCGGCACCCACCTTGTAGACCTGCGGGCGGCCGCCACGGTCGGAGGTGAAGTACACCGCGCTGCCGTCCGGGGCCCAGGTCGGCTCGGTGTCGATGGCGAAGTGGTTGGTCAGCTGGGTCAGCTGCTTGCTGCCCAGATCCATCACGTAGATTTCCGGATTGCCCGATCGCGACAGGGTCAGGGCCAGCTTGCGGCCATCCGGCGAGAAGGCCGGGGCGCTGTTGATGCCGCGGAAGCTGGTGACCAGTTCACGGGCGCCGGTGGAGATGTTCTGGATGTAGATGGCCGAGTTGCCACGTTCGAAGCTCACGTAGGCCAGCTTGTTGCCATCCGGGCTCCACGACGGCGACAGCAGCGGCTCGGCCGAACGCACGATGGTCTGCGGGTTGAAGCCGTCCGAGTCGGCGACCATCAGCGCATAGCGCATGGCGTCGCCCTTGCCGCTGGCGGTCACGTAGGCGATGCGGGTCCAGAAGGCGCCACGGACACCGGTGATCTTCTCGTAGATGGCGTCGGCCATCTGGTGGGCGACGTCGCGCATGGCGTTGCCACGTGCGGTCATCGCCAGGCCCAGCAGGCGCTCGCCCTTGGGCACGTCGAACAGTTCGTACTCGACGCGGTAGGCGCCGGCACCGGCGTCCATGACCCGGCCGACGACGATGTAGTTCTGCTTCAGCGCGCGCCAGGTGGCGAACTGGATGTCACCGCCACGGATCGGCTTTTCAACGATCTGCGCTTCGGGCAGCGTGCGGAACTGGCCCGAACGTTCGAGGTCGGCACGGACCACGCCGGCGACGTCGGTCTGCGGAGCGGCCGCCGAACCCTGGTAGGGCATCGGCACGATGGTGATCGGGAGGGCGGAGGCATTGCCGCCGATGATGTCGATATCCAGCCCCTTCTGCTGCGCGACGGCAGCAAAGGGCAGCAACAGAGCCGCAAACACGGCAAGCCAGCGAGGCATCTTCTTCATGGAGAGCTCAAAAAAGGGAAACCGGAACGAGGGATAGCAAAACGGGAGTGAACCGCTTCGCAATCATGAACCAAGGGTACGTGAATTCCGGGTCAGTGCCAGCCGGGTCTCTCACATGCCGTTAACGTCGCGGCCAACTTCCGTAGGGATGACTCGCCCAAAGCATGGCTTGGACGGCATCGCACGATCCAGAGTCAGAGGCGTCATAGGATGACGGGACAGCCCCACAGGGCTGCCCTGCCCCCGCGCGTCAGCGATCCTGGGCGGTGAAGGTGAAGTTGATCGTGCGCGCGAATACCTGCTCGAAGCCACGGTACGGCAACGGCTGGGCGTTGAGCACGGCGGCCTCGATCGAGCGCTTGCCGGCCTCGTCGAACGGGCAGCCGGCGCTGACCGTCGCGCTGCGGACCGTTCCACCCGGCAGCTGGTTGATGGTGATCTGGCAGCGTTGGCCCAGCGGCACGCTGTCCGGACGCACCCACTGTGCCAGCACCTTGGCCTGGATGGCCGCAGCGTACTTGGCAGACAGGTCGTCACTGCTGCCACCACCACCGGCGGCGGGCTGTGCGGCACCGCTGGCGCCTGCGGCAGCACTGCCGGCAGCGTTACGCGCGGCAGCCACCTGGCGCAGCTTCTGCTCGGCCAGCTTGGCTTCCTTCTCGGCCTGCTCGCGGCGGGCACGGATGTCGGCGATCTTCTTCTGCTTCTCGGCCTCGGCCTTGTCGGCCGCCAGACGCTCCTGCTCCGCCTGCTTCTTCTTGGCGTCCGCTTCCTGCTGCTTGGCCAGGCGCAGCTTCTGCTCGGCCTCTTCCTGGCGCTTGCGCTCGGTCAGGTCGATCTGTTCCTGGCGGCGCTTGGCTTCCTGTTGCTGCTTGGCCTTCTCCTGCGAGATGGCCAGCGCGCTCACTGCGTCCTGGTCCTTGGTGTCCGGCTGCGCCACGCGCTCCTGCGCCTGTTGCTGCTGCGGCGTCGGCGCGTCC
>NZ_QAIJ01000139.1:0-5118 GCF_003060985.1 Stenotrophomonas sp. HMWF023 | reverse complement strand
GCAACCTAGCCCCTGTAGAGTTTGAACGGCGCTACGCGCAAAGCGGCTCATGAATGTCTACGGAAGTCTGGCCGGTCCAGTAGCCGAGCAGAAGGCCGCCTGGGCAAGAGCTAGAGCCGCAGAGCTGTGGGGGCATGTCAGCGCGCTTGAGGCCACGGTTGGTGGTGACTGGCAGGCCCGTGCCCGGCGGCGGCGCGCGGCTGATCGGCTGATCCGCGAAGCTGGGTACTTCGAGCGGATGGCAACGAAGCTGGAAGGGCCAGACTTCTTGGAGGTAGAGCTGCCCTTCTAGGCGGCTTTCAAGGGGAAACAGGCATTTTCGCGAAATGCCTGTTTCATCCCGTCAAATTGGGGCTGCGCGCGGCCGGAGGGCGTCCAAGTGGATCTCTGTGGGCCGGAAAACCAGACAAATCTCCATGGATCGATCAGTGGTGCCAATCTATCGTGCCGGCTCGGCTCCTCTCGGTGCCGCTCTTCATTTCATGGATCAGCGATTCACAAGGAGCACTAAGTCATGAGCCTGTTCGACTCTATGAGGCGCAGGAAGGTGCCGCCATCGCATGAGCATGTGATGGGACTGCAGGCCGAAGCGTTCATCGCTTCATTTCAGGAAGAGGGCGCGCGTATCAACCCGGCGCACCTTGACTACACCCGGGAGTCGCTAGCTCTTGTGGACAGCGCGCTGGACGACTTCTTCGTCCAAGAACGGCCTCTTTCCGAAGAGCTTCACTTCCTTTACTCCGCGTACGTATTCGAGGTCGCCCGGCGCGCGTACGGTGGTCGTTACCAGAGGGGTGATCAGAAGAATCCATTCGTGCTCGTGATTGGTGAGCCGGACTTTCGGGCAGGCGTCCTGGTCATGGAGAAGGTGAGCGGGAGGGTGGTAAACGGACCGGAGGACGACCTTCGTTCTTCTATGATGGCATCAAAAAGATGTTGGAAAGGCGCGAGGATGCCACTCTGATGTGACTGAGGCTACGCCAGCCCTTATCCAAGAAAAACGCCCCGCGGAGCAGCAATTGAGTGCATGCGGAAAGTAGATTCAAGTGGTGCAATGCAGGAATGGATCCTACATTTTTTTTTGATCAGGGAGCATTGGCTGGCGACGTTGCGCCTCCATGAGCATGGCTGGTTAGCTCTCGCCTTTGATGCTAAGAAAGCCTCTCATTCATTGGCTGACTGATGCGTTGATTCAGAGGAAGGAGTGCCGGTAGGTCTGGAGAAGATTCGGGTACATTCCTTAGACGATCTCCGAGTCTTCCAGAAAGATAGACATCCATGTGTCGATCAGGTCCCACATATCCTCGACGTCTTCAGGATGGCAGGGGTCCTCATGCCACCAGATGCATGGGCGTAGGGGCGCAGCACTCAGATCGATTGTCAGATGGTCACCTGCACCGTTGGAAAAGACGCTCAACAGTCTCCGGGGCTCGAGGCCATCATCGTCGCAGAAGTTCTCCAGGATCGAGATGTCCTGGCTCCTGGCGGGGCCCATTGATAGGTCCACACAGAAGGTGAAGCCATCATGGACCGTTTGATAGAAGTGCTGCAGGCGTGATGGTAGCTGATCGATGACTGTTCGAGCATCCTTGCAGATCGGAACGCCGCCCAGGTACATGTATGGACGACCCCGGCAGGTATACAAGTAGCCGAGATAGACCCGGTCCGTGACGACGATGGCAGTGCCATGGACGGATCGCTCAAGCCACTCCGAGATCCACGGGAGCTCGCCTGCGAACGCGCCCCAAGCCGAAGGAATGCTCTGCCGGTTCGGACTCTTGGGGCCAAAGTCTCGCCATTCATTGGGAATGACAAGCCCTGGTGGGAGCTCGGATGGAAAGAAGTAGATCTTCCCGCCTCCGATAAGCTTCGACAGCCTAAGTTCGAGTGTGCTGGTCATATCGTTAACATCCAGGCTCAACTGGGCGCTGAAGCAAGCCTGTGAGGCGTCGGGCAGATTCCAACCCCAGTGGCCGGGCAGTCACCGTGCCGTGGGCGCGATAGATCCCGGCCAGATAGCAACGTATGGAATTCCGCTTCGCTGAGATGGAACTCCTAGCCCATCCCCATCACCATGAGTGTCACAAGAACATCGACTACGCTCTCAGCGAGTTGGAGACAATGGTTGTGGTAGATCGCGAACGCAAGGTCTGAAACAGCATCGACATCGAAGCCTGTAGTCAGCCCTTCTTCTAGATCATTGCTCAGGTCTGTCAGGGTATACATGAGGTGGGAGCTCCTGCTGGATGCGCTTGGATGATGCCCTGCGGTACAGAGCTATCCGCACTCAGGTACTTTCCATCCTTCGTAACCGTCGTCTGTCGGGTAGATCACGTGACTGTGAACCCACCTGGCGTAGTCGGTGTCAGAGAACTCCCGCTGAAGAATCGACCACTCTGACGTTCTAAGAAGAACGCCATCATCGTTGTAGACCCTAAAGAATGTGCGACTACTGAAAGGACGAATGATAGATCCGGCAATCCCGTACCTGGAGAATTCAGGGTGGTAGGTTCTGATGGTGCAGTCAGATGAATCGCTGTGCGCGAAAGAGTGTGGCGTCGCCGTACTGCTGATGTCGAATTTTATCCATAGCCATATGAGGGCAGGAGCGCTTGCGGTGGTCAGCAAGGCTGCGAGTGCAATGGCGCGAGTGAATCTCATTGAAAGTTGTCTTGGGTCCGATTGGGCCTCACGCACTATGCGCTGGGCCCAGAAGGTGAGGTTGGATTCTTAGGCTGACTCCAGGAAGGCTGCTCGCTCTTCAGCGGTGATGCTCCTGTCCTAGAGCGACTCCTGCATGAGGTCATGGGAGGCGTCCGGCGTAGGAACGAAGGCAAGTGCATCCCCCTCCTTGTCATGAAGGACCCAGCCGGCACCAGCGGGTGTGGGCGCAAGGGTTAGGCTATCGCCGATTCGAAGCGCGGCAGCTGGGTTGTCGGGCCGCGCTGGCCAGGTCATGACTCCATTCGCCTCAGGTTGGTCCAAGACCTCCACTGCGACGTGGTAGTCCCCGTTGGGCTGCTGCGTGACGTGGGTCACCTTCAGTGGCGGCCGGGCCTGAGCCTTACCTCGATATCTCTCGGCGCCGGCTGCCTGGCTTGATCCACCACCAATGCTTTTGGATGCCGCGCTGAGAATAACAGCAGGTGACGCAACGACCCACGCTGACGCCGCGCTAGCGGCCAAGCTCATTGCGGCACGCACCTGCTGACGATCGGTGTTGCTCTTGCAGCTTGCGACAGAGGGAGTAAGAGTCACAAGGAAGACAAGGGCCACTAACGCGCCCCGTGCGGACAATGGCATGGAGCCAAAGTCTGAACTACATGATTGCTGCCTTGCGGCGGCGCTGGTGATAGGGGTTGAACTCATCCGCGTGGTCCTGTGGAAGCTGAAGTGGCACACCAGCCTTGATGGGGAGTGGGAACACTCTGGTAACTCCCACTACGCCATCCAGAGACAGTCGAGTGAACAGAGCGCACCGGCTGGGGAAGGAGGGGGCATTCCTGTAGCCACGGGTCCGACCCTGTTCCAAGGTTCTGTGGAGTGGCATGCCCAGTGCCGATCTGGCACGGTAACGGCACGCGCCGACCAGTACAAATAGAGATTTCTCGAAATCCAGCAGCCGATGAGCGATGGGATCGACGCGGGTGAACGCTGGCTTGTACTTGCATCCCACGACTGTCGCCGACCAGGTGCGGGCCGCGGCTGCCTGAACCAGCGTTGGCTCCATTGCCTGTTGCAACCAACATCGTGAGCGCGCTACCGACTGATGCAAGTATATCTGCTAGGTGCGCGAATGAAATAGAGAAAACTCTATTTCTTCCGGCCGGACCGAACCGCAGAATCAGCTCGCCATAGGCATGACGGCCGTAGCTCCGCTCAAGAAGTTGCGGCCGAGAGAATTATTGCGGTGACCATCGCGGCTGGCGTTTGGTCACCATGTCCGATCAGTAAAATGGAAAGAAAATGAAGAAAGCGATCGTGATGATGTCCCTGCTCCTGGGGCTCGTCGCCTGCAAGGACGGCATCTCAATGTCTCAGAAAGCTGGTAGCGCCATCAGTGGCACGGCCGCTGACTTCGTGGCAGGCCTTGGGGAAGGGGTCGATAAACGCATGGCGGTGACGCTGCTGATCGATCCGGCTGTTGCGGAGCGGGGGCTCAGCATCACCATGGGCAAGAGTCGTGGAGCTGGCTCCAAAGATGTAGCGGTCTATGTGGTAGCCGGCACGGCGTTCAACGGCAGGCTTGTTGCACGAGCACTGGACGCCGAGGGGGTGGAGATCGGACGTGCAGTGGTCGACGAAGAGTTTTCAGCAGATGATGCGCGCTATGTGACCTTCAAGTTCAATGAAGAGATGGATAGTCAGCTGGTGCGCACCTATGCACTGTCTGTGCGCTGATCGATCGAATTCTCCGCTCCTACATGCGCACAGGCGTGATCGGGGTCCGTAGAGATGCCGATCATGACTGAGGTCATCTCCTATCAGGAGGTGAAAGACATTGCTCTCGGCATGTTCTGGATAGGTTGCCAACACAACGTTGATCGGAACTGCCGATGGACTCCTGCGCAAGTGTTCGGCTGGACCTATGGCGAGCTTGAGATGGCTTTCGACGAGCCCGTCGAGAACCTCATGCTTGAGGTGATCTTGTTCGTTCTGGCGCGCGGGATCCAGGATGCATCAAACGCAGGTGAATGGCATAGGAGCTCAGCTGCTAAGATCCTCGCTGGAATCAGTCTTGAGGTTGAGTTCGCAAGACTCAATCCAGATGACGTCGCCGAGCTTAAGAGGGACCTAAAGGCGCTTGGTCTCGTTGTGGACTGATCGCTAGCTCATGCAGTTTCTTTCGATGGATCATGCAAGCTGGATGGCGAATCTTGTTGTACGTCGAGTTGCTCAGGGTACTCGGGCGCGCCAACGTCAAATGAGTCGAGATTGTTTGGACCGTGAGTGGGAGTGAATCCGTAGGTGAGGCTGATCGTGGTTCCATTGAGTCGAGAAGCGATGCGTCGCATGGACGTTGACAGCAGTTTGCCCGGAGATCTTGTTGAGCTCGAACTGTCCGATGAGGAGTTCCGCCTTCACCTGGGATCAGGTACTACGGATGCGATCAATGTC
>NZ_QAIJ01000138.1:0-6593 GCF_003060985.1 Stenotrophomonas sp. HMWF023 | reverse complement strand
CGCGCTCCGTGCCTTCCCAGTTGGCCTTCCAGTTATCAGGCCGCGCAGTGCGCCACACCCCCACAACGGTCGCCACTGCGGCGCCGAGGATGATCGCGAAGAAGGCCAGCTGGAACGGCTCACTGAAATCCGGCCAGATGAAGTCAACGACGTGTACAAGCATCAGGCCGCAACCTCAACCAGGCGCTGCACGCGCTCCAGGCACTCATCCTCGAAGATGTTGGCGAAATCGATGATCAGTTCCTGCTGCCTGGGCGTGAACTCGTTCCACTGCTTGCCCTGCTCGGCACCCTGGATGATGAGCTCGCCAACCTGCTGCCCGGCATCGATCAGGTAGCCCATTCCAGCAGCCTCAAGCTCCTCGGCGGGGCGCTCAAGGACCTGCAGGAAGCCCTCAGCCGCATGCAGGTACTGGGAGAGCGCCAGCTTTTCGTCTGCCAGGTCGTCGAATGCTTTCTGCTCAAGCGGTACGGAGAGACGAAGAACATCCAGTTCAGCCTGGTCGGCTTCGTCAAGGCGCCCATCTGCCGAGATCGATAGCTCCGCCTCCAACCGGCGCAGCTTCACCTGCCTGGCGGGCAGCGTATCGTTCATTGCCTCCCACTGCGCTTCCAGTGCCTGGTTGCGCATGTGCCATGCCGGCAGCATTTCCTCGAAGGCGAACGGCAGCAGGCCACGACCATGTCGACGCTGCAGCAGGTCGTCCAACGCCTGCGCATCCTCGCTCGACAGAGAGGGATCCGCATTGAGCAGATCGGACGCCACGCGCACCAGGAAGATGTCGTCCGTATCAATGCGGCTCTCCGTCGCCGCCGCAAGCCGTGCATTCGCTTCCTTCAACAGCTTCTGCGTGGCGCGCAGGCGAAGGAAGTGGTCGACGTCGGCCACTTCGCCGGTCTCCACCAGTGCATTGATCCTGTCCTGTGCAAGCACCAGATCATTGACCATCGCCACCACCGATACCGCATGGGCCTGCTCTCCGCTGAAGCTGCCGGCAGCATCGCGGAACTTCTGCTGATACTGCTCGGCCTGTGCGCGCTCCGCGGCATCCAGCTCCACCTGCACGCCCTTCTCCATCGCCGCGTTCAGGCGCTTGGCGAGCTCGATGGTCCAGGTCACCGCCTTGTCAATCCAATGCAGCACGGGAGAGTTCTCCAGCGCCAACAGCGTATCAATGGCCAGAGCAACGTTCTTGATCAGCGGATGCGGAGCAACCGTGCGCAGCCACGCCGTAGCCTGTTTCACATACGGGCGCGCGGTCTTCCACAGATCCTTTGCCTTGGCGACGGTCTTCTCGCCGTCGGTGGCGACCAGGGTCACGACCTTGACCGCGGTTTTCTTGACTACTTCCCAGGTCTTCTGTGCGGCACTGGCAACCTTCTGTGCCGCCGTGCTGACGAAGCGTGTGGTTGCCGCAACTGCATTGGTGAACCATCCCATGGCTGGGTTCCTTTGGTGGTAGAGGAAGGGCGTGCTTACACGCCAAGAAGATCTCGGGCCGCCTGCGCGCCGGCGGGTGAAGACGCGTTGCGCCCGACGTGCTGCTGTGCGCGCTGTACGTCACTGATCGCCTGTTGCAGGTGTGGCCAGCTCAGCTTCGCCAGCGCGGGCTGGCAGTCGACGTCCAGCAGGGCCTTGGGCAACGCCAGTCGCAGGCAGGTGCGTATGTCCCGTCCCGAGAGACCGCGCGAGGCGTCGGCGGCCTGCCCCAGCAGCGCAGCCCGCTCGTCAGCCAGCGGAATGCCGGGCACCAGCATGCGGTCCCAGAGCGCGTGGCGGGCGAGCCTGTCGGGCAGGTCGAAGTGGATGTGATAGCTGATACGGCTGCGGAAGGCTTCGTCGTAGTTGCGCGCGAAGTTGCTGGCGAACACCACGATGCCTTCAAAGCGCTCCAGCTCGATCAGCAGGGTCGAGCGCATCGCGTTGACCTCGTTGTCCACGCCCTGTGTCACATTGGAAAGGCGGGCGCCCAGCAGCGTATCGGCCTCGTCGAAGAACAGCAGCGAGGCACTGTCGTGGGCCATCCTGAAAGCGGCCTGGATGTTGCGTGCGGTTTCGCCCATGTAGCGGCTTTCCAGCTCGGCAATGCCGATGTGGTGGAAGCCCAGCCCCAAGGTTCCGGCCAGCGCCTCGGCGGCCATGGTCTTGCCCGTTCCCGGCGGCCCATGGAAGTTGATGACGCTGCTGCGGCCGAGCGGATCAACCGCCTCGAATCCCCACTCGCGATAGATGGTGCGATGGTGGCGGATGCGCGCCAGGCACTCCTGCAGCTGCACGCGCGTCTGCGCGGCCAGAACCACGTCCTTCTCCAGCGAGAAGCGCGGCTGCCGCGCAGCGGGTAGCGCGTGATCTGCCGGCGCAACCGGCGGCGTGCGGTGACCAGCCCGGCTCATACCCGGACCATCCAGCGGTGACTTCCCGTCATCAACATCTTCCTGTGTCCTGCTGGCCGGCAACAGCGCCGGCCTAGAGCGTGCGACAACCCTGCGACATTGCACGTCGCAGGGCGAACCTGAGGTCGGTATCGGCATCCGCGCGGGGGACTTGAGCCCCACCGGAGCGGTGGCCCTGTATGGGCTACGTGCTACCGCCAGCGGGCTGGCAGCTGTCTGGATCTCGCCACATGTGACACCCATCAATAGAAGAACGACGACACTGTTCTAACGCTGCCTGCATTGGCGGGCAATCAGACCACTATGAAATGCAGAACCACGACGTGGACACCTCCCATCCTGTGAGACCCACTGCGACCATCCTTCCCACTCCCACCGAAGGATAACCATGACCAAGATCGACCCCACGTGGCTGGAAGCCTTCGATAAGGAGCTCCTCCATCTGTTCGCCATCGACCATAGCGATGCCGGCATGGATGAGTACCTGTTGCGCTGCTACGCAGACCTTCCTCCACGCGAAGCAGCACTGGCGTTCGGCAGCGACTACGAGCTGGAGCGCGATGATGCGCTGTGGCCACGGCCGGGCGTGCCTGTGTGAACCATGCAGCAGTCCGGCACCCCGGCATTCAAGGCAAGCGATGCCAGGGCATGGCCGCTATGCTGGCAGCGCACCGGAATGGAAACCACGCATGCCCCGTTTGACCACCGCCCTGGCACTGAACCTCGTTCTGATGCTGCTGGGCGCTACACCTGCCATGGCCATGGCGGCAGACCCGCAGGTTTCCACCGAGGTGTTCGTAGAGCGCGGTGACAACCCCACCTTCGAGCTACCGCAGGCGCCTGCCGTTGTGTATTCAACGGCCCCTGCCACGCCGCCCGATACCGTGCTGCAGGTCCCCATGGAGGTGCTGTTGGTTGCTCAATTGGATGAGCTGGGCCACGTTTCCAACGTGATGGTGGCGCGGTCCAGCGGACTGCGGGAGATTGATCGTGCAGCCTTTACCGCCGTGGACCAGTGGCGCTTCGAACCGGTCGTGCTTGAAGGCGTCGCGCTGCATGCGCGGATTCGGGTACGTCTGACCTTCGTGCCCACGGCCGAGGCGCAGCCCGGCTGAACCGCTGCTCCAATCTGTCGTAATTGGTCCTACGCCGTGGACCTGGCTGTGGGCATCCTGCGCTTGGGGCCAATAGCGCCAAGCCCTTCAAGAGCGTTGCGGCGCAATCGCTTGCCGGCTTAACACCGTGTGCGACAATCCCGAAAGCGTCAGGACTGGCGATCGTCAGTTCTGCAGTTTCTTGGCATTTGGCCACTACGCGGGTATCTCTTGGCGTGCCACCGAAAAAGGGTGGCGCGGGACTCGAAAACCCGTCTATGTACCAGATGTATGCGCTTGCCGGCCGGCGTCACCTTTTGTGTGGCGCCGGCTGGCAATTCGTTCGCGTTCTATGGCGGGCGGTGCGTGGGGGCCTTCGTGCCCGCCGGTCTGGTACTTACCGGTTTTCGAGCCACGCACCGTCCGCCGCCTTTATCTGGTGGCGCTGCTATCTGTCCTGTACGGAGCATTGCCATGAACACATCGGACTTCCGTTCCCTGCACGCGCAGTACGATCCGGACAACGCCGAACCCGAGCGCGAACCGTCCGTCGATCCCAACACCTTCGTCGCCACGCTGCACCGCATCGGCACTGGTGCGGCTGCAGACGGCCAGCCTTGGCCGGAGCGGCATCAACTGCCTGGGCGGTGTCTTCAGCTAGCGGATGCGGACTGCGCGCTGGCAGGGCTGCGTGTGGTGGCGGAGCTGATGCTGGCTGCGGAGCGCACGCGGCAGAACGGCGCACCCGAGGAGTACCTAGGGGATCGGGTGATGGAGGGGTTGAAGATGGCTTGTGTGGCGTTGACTGCGCAGGCCAGTGCGTGCCTGCAGGTGCGCGGGTAGTGCCTACTACGCTGCGGGTCTGGTGCGCTGCGGCGGTGCTGCCGCAGCGCTGCCCATGAGGGTGCCGCCCGTAGTTATCACCACCACGCTCATGTTGATGGGATTGGTGATCTCCCGGGCCACCTGGGCGCAGGTGACACCGGGCTGGCTCGCCTGCTCAACCGCAACGCGCTTGAACTCGGCACTGAACTTCCTACGCTTTGACATGAACACTCCTTATGGCTTGGATCGGCCTTCTTGTAAGTGGCCGTGAAAACGGGGGTGAACCCTTTAGATCGGGCTAAGTGCCGTATGCGACAGCTTCTGGCGCTATCCTGTCGAAAAATGACAGGTACGTCGAAGCATGATGGACGAAACTCCTTGGGGAACCTTCAGTTCGCTTGATCGCACTGATCGCGATCTGGCACACGAGATTTTGAAGTGGGACAAACATCAGGTTCTCGAGGGCATGGTCGTTGAACGCGCCTTCGATCAAATGCTCGAACACGCGGCGAGTGAATCGAATGGTGATCTGCAGCTTCTGGACCTGGAAACGTTCGTTGTTAAATCCCCCACGGCCGGATCTCCTCCAGTCGCTTTCGTGTGGCTCCGGGGCACTCAGCCGGGACAACGACGTTACCTTGACGCTCTCGCAAAGGTGTTCACCGTGTATCACCTTGAGCTGATCAACGATGATTTCCATGCCAGTCTATGGGATTCGAAGCACTTGACGCCAAGACGGCCTCTGGCGGATCTGGTTCGGGATATCGGACGAAAGCCGAGATACCAAGCCGTCGCACCAGATGTCAAGAATGAGGTGCGCCAGAACACAGCCATCTGGGGATTCCTTGCCGAGGCGCTCAGCACTGAGCAGATCTGGACGCAGCTGGTGATTCCGCGGCTCCTTGTGAATTTCCTGCTGCAGCCATTCTTCATCGGCACGTGGAACCTGGACAGGATCTGTCTATTCCGTGAGGAACTCTGGATGCTCGAACTCAAGCATAAGTTCCCTATGGGGTCAGGCGACAACTTCGGGTTGAACGATGGCGAGTTGCGCATGATGAGGTTGATGTCCGATGCCGGCCTGAGGCCTGCGCACATGATCATTGTCAAACCCGTCCGCGACATCACGGTCAAGCCCATGTATCTCTTCAACAACAGGCAGTTGCGCGAGCGTGCTGCCGTCATTGGGGTTGAGATGACACGCCAGAAGATCGATCTGATCGAACGGGAACCCCTGCGAAAATCCGCCAAGCACACGACCATCACTGGGACTGGAACCGTTGGATTCCGGGAGCTGCCGGTATCGATCTTTTCCAGACTTGGCACTTATGGTGAGGAGGGTCAGAAGATCTCACCAGAGATCCTCAAGCTCCTGTCGGGCCAGAAGCTTGAGCAGGCATCGGGCGGGTGGTTGGCAGAGTTGGCCCAAGTAGCGCCGACCGCTCCTCGGAAATGATGGGTCTCAGCTTTTGAGATCGACCCGGTGGAAGATGCCCCCGGCTTCTCAAGCCGCCATGCGTTTCGGACTGGACCGACGAGCCCCACCCCCCTTCTCTAGAGGCGTTGCCCCGACAGCGTGCCGAGGCAAGCCCTGATTGCCCCACTTCACCCACGGGAAGAAATTGGACATACTGTCCCCCGAATTCCCGGAGCGCCCATGAACGCGTACGAACTGATCGACCTCTCCCTCCAACGCTTCAGCCCCAAGGAGGTCGCCCAGGCATTGGGAGTTGATCCGAAGACGGTCCGCCGCTGGCAGCTGCGCGAGACCGAACCCAAGCCCTACATCGCCGATGCGATCCGCCAACGCCTTCTGCCCTTCGGTGAGCCACCGTCTGGCGAGGGCCAGTTCCGATTCATCGATCTGTTCGCCGGCATCGGTGGCATCCGTACTGCTTTCGAGAAGCAGGGCGGCCGCTGTGTATTCACCAGCGAATGGGATCCGTACGCTGTAAAGACATACAAGGCCAACTTCCATGATGGCCCCGATCACGTCTTCGCATCGGACATCACCAAGGTCCAGGAGAACGACGTTCCGGACCACGATGTGCTGTTGGCTGGCTTCCCTTGCCAGCCCTTCTCCATTGCCGGTGTGTCCAAGAAGAACTCCCTTGGACGTCCGCACGGCTTCTCCGACAAGACCCAGGGCACGCTGTTCTTCGACGTGGCCCGCATCATCGACGCCAAGCGTCCACGCGCTTTCCTTCTGGAAAACGTGAAGAACCTGATGAGCCACGACAAGGGCCGTACGTTCTCAACAATCATGGACGTGCTGAAGAAC
>NZ_QAIJ01000137.1:0-12358 GCF_003060985.1 Stenotrophomonas sp. HMWF023 | reverse complement strand
ATTGCGGATCATGCGAGCGTCCTTCAATGGGCACGGAGGGTGTCCTGGCTCGCGGGGCCGTTCTTCGACGGCCCGGCCCTGCATCTGTCTGCGCGGGGTGGGGCTGGCTGGGTAGCGGGGGAATGGTAGCAGGTGGGGCCCGTGGCGTCCGCCTGCGGATGCATGGCGGACGCGTGATCCTGCACGGAGCGCCTACCCCATGCGCGGGGCGTGCGCCTGGGCCAGCTGCTGCTCTTCCTGTTGCCGCTGGGCATCCCGCTGCGGCTGTGCCTGCGCCAGCTGCTCGATGCGCTCGAAGGAGGCAGCTACCGGCGTCTGCGCCGCGACGTCAGCCGGCAGGCTGGCGCGCTGGTGCGCCGGGTCGTTGCGGTCGCCCTGCACGATGAAGAGATTGGGTGCTGCATCGCCACGGCGGTCCCCGAGCAGCACGTCGTCCACGCGGGCGAACTGCTGCTCTTTGGAGAGCGCGAGAAGGCTGGCGCTGACGTTGCCGTTCTGGGCGCCGAAGGCACCGAGGTCGGCCACCTGCTGGTGGATCTGGTTGAGGCGGGAGTGATCGGCGTGGGATGGATCGGCGGGGGTTCCGCTCAATGGATGGGCATCCTGCGCCCGCTCGCCATTCTGCGAAATCCACCACTGGCCGAAGGTCTGCGCCGGCATGTCATTCCACTTCACCTTGTCCAGCTCGCTGTCCTTGACCTGCTGTGGGATAGCGTTGATCGCGGGGATGTTGTCCAGCACCTTGATCGAGCCTTCGTAGCTCCTGATCTCACCGGCCAGCCCTACCGGGCGCAGACCCGCGTGGTTCAACGCACCCCAGGCGAAATCGGTGCAGGCATTGGTGACCAGGTTGTAATTGTTCTTGTCGAAGCCATGCTTTTCCGGGGCTTCGGTGAACTCCATGATCTTGTCGTACTGCTCCCTGCTGATCTCGATCGTGCGCTCGTAGCGCGGATTCCTGTAGACCAGATTGTCGTAGGTATCAACTTCACCTGCGTCCGGGTTGGTTGGCGTGGGCGCGCGCGTATAGCCGTAGCTTTTCGGATCGCGTCCGCTGCCATCATCGATCGTCAGGAACATGTGCCCCACGGACGAGTTCCCGAGCCGTACTGGCACGGAATCCCTTTCGCCCCAGCGAGGCGTTCCCGGAGCAGCCACATGGATCGTGACGGTGAAACGCTCTGCAGTGCCCTTCTGCATCTCTCATTTTCCCAGTAGTTGGAAGCCGACAATAAGCTCGGCCGATATGTCATTGAGCTGGGGTCGATCCTCCAGCAGGTCCACGGTCAAATGGTATCTGCCGGCATCCAGCAGGCCCGCATCGGCCAGTTGCAGCATGTGGTAGGAAACATCCTGCGAGTACAGTCCAGCCTCGATCAGCATCCCGCTTTCAACTTTCCCCTGAACCAACTTGCCGACGTGGCCGTCAGGCGGAAGAGGCTCCATGCTGCGGCCTCCCGGGGCCGTGGTCATCAGCCGCACCGATGTAGCGTGGTCACCCTCCAGGCGCTCCAGGCGAACGCGCGCGGGGACACCGACGTCCCTTATCCGCTCTGCATCGGCGAGCAGCGGCTTGACGTCTTGAGCCTGCAGGCGGAACCCGATCTTCAAACTGGGAATCGCGGGAGGTACCGCAGGCGGCAAATCAAATGTCACGTCGACGATGCCCCCCGCCTTGTCCAGTCGCACGCCTCGAGTGAACGGCACCACAGTGCGTGCATCAGCCTCGGCCCGGGTCAACAGCTTCGGCACTTCAGCTGGCGGCGAGGCGCTGCCGCAGCCCACCAACAACGCAAGCGCAGCAAACGCAACAACCGCACGCACTGCCCGCATCACTGCTCCTTCAACCGCAGCGAATCAGCCACATCGGTCTGCGCCGCAACCTCGGTAGCGATGCTCGCGCGTCGGTGACCCGGGTCGTCACGGTCACCCTGCACGATGAAGATGCTCTCCGCCTCGTGGCTGCTCTTCGTCGGCCGGCTGAGCAGCACGTGGTCCACGCGGGACAGGTTGTTCTGCTTGGCCAGCACCAGCAGGCTGGCGCTGATGCGCTGGCTGGTGTCGTCGAAGGTGCGCCCGTGGGCGGCGTCCAATTCGGCCACCTTCTGGATCAGCTGCGCGAACAGTCGATGGTCCGGGTGCGAGGGATCCAGCAGCGTGCCCGCCACTTCCATCGGGCTGGGCGGCGGTTCGTGGCTCGGTCGACCGCCTTCGCGGTGCAGCTCGGCCTCATGTTCGGGCATCGGGTAGTGCTGTTCGCCATTCAGCTCGCTGGCCGGGAATGGCGCCGCAATACATTGGATTTCCGGCAAGTTGAACAACACCGCGAACTCGCCCAGGTCGCTACCACCGTCCAGCGGTGCCGGCTGCGAATGCAGGCCGGCATAGTGCAGCGCGGCCCAGACGAAATCGCTGCAGCGATTGATGGTGGCGGGTCGATCGACATCGAACTCGAACTCGGCCGGCTCCTCAGCAAAATCGCGCAGGCAGCCGTAGTGCTCCTCGCTGATTTCCAAGGTGCGGCTGTAGTACGGGTCGCGGTGCTCGTCGGCGTCGTCTTGCACGACTTCGGCGTACTGCACACCGGCAGCAGCCTCACCGGGCGGCAGGCGCGGCGGTGCGAAGCCGTAGCTGTGCGCTTCCTCACCTGCGGCGGTCTGGAAATACATGTGGCCGCGCGGTGAGCTGCCGCCGCTGTTCAGCGGGGTGCCGGGCGCGGCCAGAAAGAGGGTTACCGTGTAGCGTGTTGCTTGCTCCATGCCTGCTCAGCCTTGTTGGGTACTGCGGTCCTGGCCGGATGATCGCATAGGTGGGTTCGCGGGCAGGTGGAGAGCCCGGGCCGGGGTGGCGGTGGTTTGCTGAATGTGTGAACCAGCGTGCACTCCGGTGGCGCGTAGGGGCAAGGATGTGGAGTGCGACGGGGAGGAGTCGTATATTCGTTAGCTACAGAGCAATGGAATTGCTGATGAACCCATCTTCGCCAGGCCCCGTGCCGCAATGTAAGAAGGATGAGCCCACCGAACGGGACAGCGCGAACAATGCGTTCTGTCGTGTTTGGCCAGGAAAGTCTTGGCGAGTACAGACCTCGGCCACGGACGCGACGCTTGCTCCGCTTCCTCGCAGCGGTTCCGGCCGGAGTCGGTATACGGCGCATAACGCTATTCTGGAACCTCCGCAGTTACAGCGCCTACGGACGGAAACTAGCATTGCGAAGGCACGCGACATTCATCATCAGCACCGATCGGTACCAAGCCTAGGAAAAGACGATGCCCATTGAATTTAGGCCCGACTCCAACTCTGCGCTCGATGCATCCAGCGCGGTGAGAATTTCTTTTCCGCGGGCTCTACCTGCCACTCTGTCCGATGGACGCGAAGTCACTGAGTATCAATATACTTTCCGTCGTGACGGTGAGCGGGTAGCATCGCTTGGCGTCTTTGGAACCGAAGCGCTTACAGTTGACGAGAACGGCCGCGAGCGGATTTACACGCTGGACCTTAGCACCAGTAAAGCACTGAAATCGATCATCGATTTCAAAGAGGAAATAGGAAACTCCGATGAGATTTCTGCATTCATTCGTGCTGTCGCGCAAGGACTGGTGAATGTATTCTCCAATCAACCCAGCATTTTCGAGAGCATTCGCTACATCGCAGTAGCTCGGACTGATTCATTGCTTCAACTTGGCATCCCTGTGCCAGCAGACAGCATGCAGCTACGGGACGAGGAAGTGGTACTAGGCAGCTTGTTTGTTCCCCAGAAGCGGGCCGAGGCAGGGTGATATGCCCCAGTTCTCATTTGAAGAATTCGCACTGACGACCTTGACGCCTGCCACAGATGCGGCCAGTGGAGCACCACTCACCGACCAGCAGAAGGCGGAGGTGATCAAGCACCTGAAATCCCCAGGCTCCGGGCCCGACGGAATAACGAGCTACGAAGACTTCGTCAACTCAAAGCTACGCAGCTTCCCCGCTGAACTTCCGTCCAGCATTGACTATGTAGCGTTCTCGGGTACGGACAGCTTCGACAATGGCAACTATTTCAATGCAACGGAGTACGGTAAGAGTCTGCAGGGAAGGACAGGCATCATCGGGGATACGCCGTGGGGAAAGTACATTGAAGAGATAGTCAACAAACCTGAAGGCCACCCGGATTTCCACGCGATTGCCGACAAATTCCAGGCATTCATGGATGCCCGAGGCTTCAAGCCGATGGGCAACGGCGTTGGCGCGCTCCAAGACATGATGTGGAACGCCGGTAGCCCGAAGTTCTTCGAAAATGCCATCGCAACAGGAAAACCCCTGGTAGCGTTCGTCGATGGGGCCAAGCCCGGACGTGGCTTCGACAGATTTGAACTAGCTAGCGCGCTCGACCACCCCACCGTCCGCATCAACGGCTACCCGATAAGCGCATTCGGCCCCGAGCCACTGGCCTTCGCAAGCCAGTCTGCCGCCGAGTACCAGTCGCTTGAGCGAACCCTCGCGCAGCATGCCAGCACCCACAGCGCACAACCCGTCGACGTCGCGCAGGTGCGTCTGCATCTCAAACCCATCGATGGCTATGACGCTGTCAGCAAGACACTCTTCGATCGGCCGCTGCACGATTACAGCGCGTTGAACCTGAGCGAGATGTCGACCACGCGTGCGAATTGGGTCGCAGCGCATGCCAACCTGGCCACAGGGCCACGCCTGTTCGCTGACCTGCCCGAACCACCATCGCACGCGCCCCTGCTGCCGGGTGCTCCACGCGGCCCACCCCGGGCGGCGAGTGTTGCCGAAGCATTAGCCGACATCGCACCGCATGGCGTACACGCCGGAATCAACCCCGCCATCAAGGTTGCCGGTGTTGCGGGTGTCGCTCTGCTTGCGCACGACTTCGCCACTTCTGGGCACAAGTGGATTGAGCTGAACTCGCAGGGTAATGCAGCAGGAGCAGATTCCACCGCTGCACATTTCGTGGGCCGCAACGTCGGTGGCGCAGTGGGCGGTTTTCTTGGCGGCGCGGGTGTCGGCCTTGTTTCGGGCTCCTGGACGGGCCCTGGCGCCATTGCAACCGGTATCGGTGGAGGCGTTCTGGGCGCGTACCTCGGTGAACGTTGGGCCGCGCAGAAAGACATCGAACACGTCTATTCGCAGGATGACCCGATGGGGCGCACGTGGACACGTTCCCCCGCCGATCCCGACGGGCGCTGGTTGCGCGAAGGCGAACAGCAGCAGGTCCAGAGCAGCGACCTTGGCACCGGTGTCGAAGTCCGCCCTGTGCACACTGCGCAGGGCGACGACGTTACCTTCCGCACCACCTACGTGGCCACCGGCACATTAGAGCGCCAGTTGAACTGGCAGGCGGCCCGAGCCTCCTATGAGCTGGGCCTGTCGAATCCGCCACCACCACAGAATCCCTACCGACTGAGCGCGAATGGTTTGGCCGAGCCCGCGCGAGGCGCCTTCGAAACCGATCGCACCTTCGTACGCGATGTCAGCTCGGGGCAATGGGAACTGGAAATCAAGGAAATGGTGGATGGGCGTGTGCCCAACAGCCGCCACCTGCCGGTCTCGGCAGAGCAGGCTCAGTCGCTGGATGAGCAATCACGCACGGTCATCGCCCAGAACGCAGCAAACACCAAAGCCGCGATGGCTGGGCGCTACATGGTTGCTCACGAGCAGGGCCGATGGGGCGACTTCGGCGACGCGAACAATCCATCCATTCCCCGTGCCATTCAAGACGCGCAAGCCAGCGCCGACACGTTGAAGGCAAGCAATGGCAATGCCTATACACGGCAGGCGGACGGCCAATGGGTCAGCAAAGGCGTGATCTTTGACAGCACCGCCAACCGAAACCTGAGCGACGAGTTGGAGATCACCTGGCAAAGCCAGAATGACGGTATCGCCGGGCTGCACGACATCGCCAAGCAGCTCAAAGACACCGCGCAGGTTGCACCCGAGGGTATTCGCGGCCAAGTGGATGCGCTGTACGCGCGGCATGGCATCGAGCGCACCGAGCAGCAGCTTGCAGCTACAGCCGTCGCCGTGGAGCAGACGCTGAACCTGCAAGGCAGAACAGGCGACGTGGTTCTGGAACTGATGCCAGACCCACGTACCCACGCGCCCAGCGCAGAAAGTGCTATCGCCACTTTTGGTGACGCGGGCGGCAACCGGATGGTGCTCACCGGCACCACCACCATTGAAGACATTTCGCGGGCTCAATCGCAGTTTCGGCCCGAAGCTTCACTGGCCGCCCAAGGCGCTGCACCTGCAGATCATGCGACGACGCCCGACGTGCCCGAGCTACGCATTGCTGCGTTGACGGCAAAGGAGCAGGACGCACACCGGCAAGCCCTGCAGGAGGCCAATCGCCAGGGCAGCGCGGCGGTGGATGCGCAGCAAGCAGCGTCGGTGGCAGTGCTGGAGGCGCGAGGGGTGCACGTTGACCCGGTTGAGGTACTGAAGGTCGACAGTGACCTCCAACGAGGTACGGCACCCGGCGCTGCCATTGAACCCGCTCGCGAGCCAACTCCGGCGCCCGCTCCTGTCATCACGGCGCCCTCGGCGACGATTGTTGAGCCAGAGCACACACCTCCGTCGCGTGAGAGTGAGCAGCGAGTAGAGAGTCGCTCTGAACGGCAAGCCGATTCGGCGCAGCGCGCAGAGGATGCTGCCCAGCAGGACGCTCGGAAAGAGGAATCGGCACCGACTGCACAAGCAGCGGGCCCTCAAAGTGCCTCGCATCATGAACCGAATGTAGAGCAGGCGCGACAGAGCCAGAGTACCCCGGGGGTAATTGCTGCGGCCATTGCAGGCTCAGCCCAGCCAGTTCAGATGCAAGAGCCCAAGGCTGAGCCTCCCGCGCATCAGGCCCGTGTTGAGCCGCAGATGCTTACCGACGCACTGCCGGTACAGGCTGCCGCCGCTACAGCTCAGGCCGAAGCAGAGAAGCCACTGCCGCGACCTTTTGAGAACGAGCAGGCGCCAAGGACCGCGCAGGAAGTCCCGTTGGATCTCCAAGTATCGTCGCCACCGGCCCGCGACAATCCGGAGCCGAATGCTGCAGGCCCCAGAACTGCTGAGGTTGGCGGAGACGCTACCCATCAGGCGGTGCTCCCCTCCTCGCCCTCAGGTGAGAAACGCAACCTCGCAGAACATGCACACCCGCAGCCCACCGCTCTGGCGGAGAGCAACCCAATGCAGCCCGGCCATCCCGATCACGCGCTCTATCAGCAGATCCGCGACGGCGTGGAGGAGCTGGACGCCAAACATGGCCGAAGCTTCGATGCGACGAGCGAGAGAATCACGGCCAGCCTGCTGGTTCTAGCCAAGGACAATGATCTGTCCCACGTCGATCATGTGCTCGTGAGCAACGCGACGGCAGCGCACCCCGCGGGCCATAACCTCTTCGTGGTGCAGGGCGAGGCGAACGATCCCGCCCATCTGCGCGCATCCATGCCAACGGCGGAGGCCGCGCAGACACCGGTGGAGGAATCACTGCTGCAGTTTGATTCGGTCAGCAAGGAAGCGCAGCAGCGCGTACTGGCCAATCAGCAGGAGCAGCAACTGCAGGACGAGCGAGCACAGCAGGACATCCAGGTGCGCGCGGCCAGCATGGGATGATCGCCGGGTTCAGATGGAGGTCACGATCAGCTGGCGCTGAGAACCTCAGCAGCGGTTCTTCATTCCAATCCATCGCTCAGGCGCCAATCCGCCACAGGGTCGGCCAGCGGGTTGCCGGTATAGATGCTCTTGTTGGCCGCATCCAGCACCACGCTGAAGACCTTGCGCTCCAACGGGATGCAGATTTCCGATGCTGGCAGAATGGAAAGGAGGGACGCGCCGCCAGCGCGCGTCCTTTCACAAACTACCTACGTGACTGTGCTGGTGAGAAGCATGGCGCGGCCTCGGCAACGCGATTGCGCAGCTGCACGCCAATCACATCCGCGGCATCGCACTCCGGCAGAATCTCGCCATGCAACTGCGATCGCAGTGTCTGCCAGCGATACTGGAGCACTCGCCACTGCCGCTCGTCATAGGTACCTTCAAATACCACCGGACGCACCTGGATGCGCGGCATCGGCACGGGATCCTCGGGACATTCAATCGCTCTCTCCAGCAACTGCTGCCACAGGCTGCCCATCCGGTCCACCCGTCCAATCTGCTGCTCCACTACGGCCGGGTTCCATTCCAGGTGCAGCAACACCACGGTACGGCACGCCAGATGCAGGTTAAGCCCCTCACGTCCCACCTGCGACTGGGCGATCAAAACCCTGGGATTCGCATTGGCCCGGTTGAATGCCAGCTGCAGCAAGCGGCGGGTGCCTGGCGCAGTGTCGCCATTCAGTTGACGCGCGAACCCGCCTTGCTGATGCGAGTAGTCCTGCCTAAGCCGCTCAAGTGTTGCACTCCACGTATTCTCGCCGCGGGACCCATCGTCAACCTCCCCGTCAGCATCATCGGTCAAGGGATCCAGGTTGGCAGCCGCCTGCATAAGCTCAACGAATGCAGTGGCCAGCTGCACTGGCGTCGGGTCTTCGGCTTCACCCTCCAGATGATCGGCCAAAGCACGCGCCACCACTGCCAGTGCGCCGACTACGGATGAGGCACCACTGCGGGATTGGCGCTCATCCTCGAGCATCTGCAGCGGCACGGCAAAGCGCGCCCCAAGCAGCGGATCCAGGGAGGTGAAGCCGACCTTCAATTTGCGCAGCAAGCCGGTACGGAAACGTTGCCGACTGTTCTCGAGCTCACGGTAACCGGCCTGCAGCTTCTGTTCGATCGCCTCCAGGTCGACCTCGCGCTGGAAAAGCTGCCGATGCGCCACCTGCAGTGCCGCACGGTCATCATCACTATGGAGGCCACTCTGCGGCCACACTTTTCCTTCGTCCAGAGCGCGCAGCATCGCCCGTGCGTTGAGAAGGTGTTGAAGAGCGTTCATCGGCGCACGGTAGTGGCCGAACACGAGCACCTTTTCATTCGCGGCAACGCTCTCGACGGCGTCCACCGCTGCCAGCAACGCGGGGTGGGTGTAGGGCGCTCCATTTCCCGGCGCGGCTTCGCGCACGGCACGTTGCATTGCCCTGTGCCACCACTCGGCACGTGCCTTGCGCTTGCTGAAGGCCGCCGCATCATCCAGCACCGAGGAGCTGACGTCCGGCTGCAACGGGGTTTCCTCCTTTACCGCGTCGATCAACCCACTGATGCCGTGGCCGTTCCCCACAGTCAGCCGGTGCCGCTTGGCGCGATTGTCCAGCACGCGCGTTGAGGTGAACGACAGCGCCTCAGCCGCACACACCGCACGCATCCAAGGCTCGGACATCGTGGACGGATCCATCCTCACCTTGATTGGACGGACTTCACGATAATCCTGCCCAGCTGGCGTTGCATGCTTTGAAAACTGCTGCACCGTAGGATCCTCACGCTTGTCCCGACGCAGCAGATAGGGATCCAGCGCATTGCGGTAAGCCGCCGCTGCTGCCAGGTAGGCCTGCTCGTGCCCCTCATTCAGCGGCGCACGGCGCAAGTCATCCACACTGGCAACGTACTTTTTGATTGCATCCACCGGCGGCTTGGCGACACCTATACGCCGCAGGCTCTGCTCCCACTGCGATGCGTCCAGCTCAACCGGCGTTGCACTCATTGCAAGGCAGCGTGCAGAACTGCTGCGCATTAGAACATCGTCCAGCAGAGTGGAAAGCAGGCTCTCCTCGTTCCGGCTCTTGTGCGCCTCATCGATGATCACAAGGTCGAAGGCTCCAAGCCCCAAGCCCGTCACCTGATCCACGGCATGACGCAGCGCGCTTCGAGCGGCATGGTTTTCGCCGTTCGCAGTTTCGCTCCATGCTGGAAGTTCTTCATGGATGAGCGAGCAGCACAGCAACGCTGAAGAAGAGTGAGTGCGGCTGCCATGTGGAGCCGCACGCAGCACTGGACCTACAGCTGCAGCCATTGCAGCTGGGAACGCACCACCCCACCTTGCGGAGACGTGCGCATCAAGGGCTTCACCCATTTCACCCACTGCCCCCACTGTCAGTCGGCACCGGTGGCGTGCCGCCCGGCCACCACGCTGGACAGCCTGTTTGAAGGCCTGCCCGAAGCCTGGCTGCGGGCAGGCAAGCGCTGAGAGCTGCGACATGGCTCAGCTGCGGCTGCCGTCCAGGGTGAAGAACACTTCCACCCTGCGATTGCGCGGATCAGATGGTGGCACCTCGGCCAACGGTCGCGAGTCGCCATAACCGGCCACCACGATCCGCCGGGCAGAGGTGGCGTCCAGTGTCCCCAGCAGGGTCTTGCGCGCCTCGCGGGCGCGCGCGGCCGAAAGCGTGAAGTTGTCGTCGTAGACGGTGCAGAAACGCGCGAAGTCGGTGACAGGACGCTTTACTGGTGCGTCGTCGGTATAGCCTTCCACGAAGATCCGCCCCGCAGGGTGGTCGCGCAGGAAGTTTCCCACCTGTGCTTCCACCGCCTGCATGGCTGCACCGGCGGCAGGTGTTACACAGGCACTTCCCTGCGCGAATACACCGTCACGCAGAGTGATGCGTCGGCTGGCAACGTCAACACTGATCAAATGCCCTGCCCCCTGTGTACCCAAGGTTCCCTGCACCTGCTGCAGCAGCTCGGCCACCGGGTTGCCGGTGGCCGCATCCAACGCGGCCAGGTCCCGCTGGTGCTGGGCCTCGGCGAACTGCCGCTGCAGGACGACCACGGCCAGCATCAGCATCACCACCGCCAGCACGCCGGCCATCAGGTCGGAGATGGCCACCCATTCGTTGGGCTTATCCTTCATCCGGCCAGCTCCGCCTCATCCTCCACCCTGGGTTGGACCAGACGACGGAGTTCCGCATGGAACGCTTCCAGATTGTCGGCCTGGCGCCTCAGAAGGTCATAGGTACCTTGGTGCGCATCTACCAGGCGCTTGGTGCCTTGGGACACCACCTCGCGCAGCTGTTGGCCTTCATTGCCATCGCGCTGCATCGCGGCCTGAACCTTGTGCAGAGTCTCTCCGACCAGTTCCAGACTGGCATGCGCAACTTTCAACTGGCCACCCACCTCAGCCGCGCTTCGGGCAGCAGTTGAAACCGCCTTGAGCCCGGTCTTGATCTTGATGCTGTTGGCCTTGATGTAGTTCGTCGACTTCACGATGCTCTCCTGGGCCGCATCAGTGACGAGCTTGAGCGATTCGAGACCCTCCTGCTGCCTGTGCGAAGACGTTTCGATGCTCCTCGAAACCTGGCCCAAGGTCTGCTTTGACTCCGTCGTGAACATCTCGATTGAGCTGCTCAAGCCAGTCGCGATCGTCCCCAGATTGCTGGCCATGGCGCTGACGCTGTCCCGCAGCGAGGTATCCATGCGTTCGATGGTGCCTCCCAACTCCTCCTTGATTGTTCCCAGCGTGTTGCGTACACCGACGTCGAATGCAGCGATGACACCAGACACGTGCTCGGCAGCACCGTTCATGTTCGAAGCTGCGGCCGACATGGTGTCGGCGCTGCGCTGGATCGAGCCGCTGAAGGCCTCCTGAGAGGCGGTGAACGCCACCAGCACCTGCTGGGTATCCAGTGCGATCTCGTTGCCCTGCTCCTGCATGGCGAGCAGCGCCTCCAGTGCCTGTGCAGCCTGCTCGGCCACACCGCGTTGCGCGGCCTGATCGTCCTGCATGCGTTGCTGCAGCTGCGCGAACGCATCGCCAAGCAGCACCCGCAGCTGCTCGGCGGCAGCACGGTCAGCCTGCAGCCGCAGGCTGCGATCCTGCTCCAGTGCAGCCATGAACTGCTGGCCCAGGGCCAGCACGGCCTGCTGCATCATTTCGGCCGTGCCGTCCTGATGTGCCAGGCGCAGGCCACGGTCCTGCTGCAGCCTCTGGTCCAGAGAGCCATCCATGTTCACGGCCACTTCGGCCAACGCATCCCGCATGCGCTGGCTGCGCTGCTCTTCCAGGTACTCGCCCGCCTGCCTGGCCTTGTCCATCTCCAGCTTCATGCGGGCGATCACCCACTGCTGGCGCTGGGTCTCCCGCCCCAGGGCCGCCAGTACAAGCTTCACCAGCAGGAAACCGAGGATGCCCCAGGTGGAGGTCCTGAACTTGGTACCTAAGCCCCCCATCATTTCCAGCAGGTCGTTCATCCCGCCATCAAGTGCGTTCTGGGCGTTGGCATTGCTCAGGATGGAAGAGGCACTGTCCAAGGCAATGCCCAGGCCCACAAAGGTACCCAGCAGGCCGAAGATCAGGAGCAGGCCCGGCACGATCTCCGCATACTTCTCCGGCTTGGTGGCAACGGCGTCGCACACATCGTTGAACGAGCCGTGGTCCACATCCAGCCCGGTGTTGCCGCGCTCCGTGCCTTCCCAGTTGGCCTTCCAGTTATCAGGCCGCGCAGTG
>NZ_QAIJ01000136.1:0-3200 GCF_003060985.1 Stenotrophomonas sp. HMWF023 | reverse complement strand
GTCACCGAACTGCTGGGCATCGAGGATGTTGCAGCCGTGGTCGAACAACAGGCCCGACACGCGGTAGACGATGCCGGTGCGGTCGGGACAGGAGAGGGTGAGGATGGAATCGGGGCGCATTGCCCGAGTGTAGGGCAGCACCGTTGCGCGGTGGACGATGCTGTCAAATGCAACCATCAGTTGGAGACAAGGCCCAGAGCGCGCATGATTGGAGCAAGTTCCTCCCCCGCACCTCGCCAACCGGCTCCAGTTTCAATGACCCGACCCTCGCGAACAAGGTGAAAGACCGGAGTCTGCTGACGGTCGAAAGCCGCCCACCTCTTGTCCATGTACATCACGCTCATCGGCAGCTCAGGATGAAGTCCATTCCATTCGGCGATGCTATCGCCGGCCCAGTGCGGGCCATTGGGCACTACCAACACCAGCTTAGCGCGGAGCCCCTGGTAGGCAGGTTGGGCGACAATGTTCTGCAGGGCTCTTCGTGAGTGGCCACAGCGCGGATGAACGATGGCAACAACCTGGTCTCCGCTCAACCGTATCGAATCACGAACGAGGGAACCGTCAGCCTGGACAGCGTACACGGGCAGGCCGGGCGGGAAGCGGCCCGGAAGAACCCGCGGAAGCGCCGGGACATTGCTGAGCCACTGGCGGCGCAACCGTTCTGCTTGGGCAAAATCGCCCCTTGCCACGTGTAGTCCTATCAGCCTGCGATGATGCTCAGCGCCGACGGTGCCGCGCTCGACCAACAGGCCGTACTGTGCCAACGCATTGCGCAGCGGTTCGGCATCCGGTACGTAGTTGGCGAACAGCGCCGCAGCCTTGAACTGGTCCTCGATGATGCGGTCCTTGTTTCTGCAGCCGACCGCACGTGATGCCCTGCGACCCGCAACGTAGATGTGCGACAGCGCCTCGATGCGATCACGTGCAGATGCATCCAGCGTTGTCGCCTCCGCCTTCAACAGCTGTGTGTAGGTATCGGCCTTGCACATGGATACAGGGCTGATACTGGACGCAGCTCCTAGAACAAGCATCCATCCGGAGAGCAGCATGCGCGCTCAACAACCCGACATGCAGACGAACTCTGTGGACTCTCTGCACGTGGCACGGGCGACACATCGATATCCCATGTGATCCTCCACGAGCTCACCGGATTGGACATACGAGCGGTGGATATCGCGATCAACCTCATTCTCGACACGCAACCCTGGCATCAGCCGGAGTGTGCGTTCGGCACCGAACAACGACAGCAGCCGGTGTGCTTGACCGTAGCTCAGCTCGCTGGCGATGGCTTCCGTCGAGTAGCCAACCAGGCCGTTCTCGTTGAACGACAGCGAGGTCAGGAACTGCTCCAGCCCGTGCACGGACAGAAGCGCCAGCGGCGAATCCACGGGGATCACGGCGAGGTAGCTGTCCAGGCGCGCTGCGCTGGATATCTGGGCGTTCTTCTGCGCGACGAGCACCTGCTCACGTACTGATTCCCGCACACCATCGCCCGTCTGAGCGGCAGCGGCAGCGGCAGCGGAGTAAGCAAGCACCAGTGCAAGCAAAGAGACGCGTGTGCGGTTCTGCATGATGAACTCCTGTATGCGGCGGACGTGCCATGGTCAGCGTAGTGCGGGGCGTTGCGGCAGGATTGTGCGAGCGGTCTCGCGACGCCTGCATTGCAACAATTCCTATGCCACCGGCCGCCGGGGTTCGCGGGCAAAGCGGCGCTTGGTACAGACCCAAGCGATACTTGGCCTTCCACATGGCAAGCTGGTCGGTCATGAACCTGTTGCAGCTCATCCGCAGCTTCACCCGCACCGCAGAGACCGGCAGCATTGCCGCTGCGGCCCGCACCCTTGGCATCAGCGCCACCGCCGTGGGCCAGAACATCAACCGTCTGGAAGCCCACCTGGGCGTACGCCTGCTGAACCGCAGTACGCGCCAGCTGGCGCTGAGCGAGGCCGGCACGGTGTACCTGGCACAGGTGCGGCATCTCGAAGCCGATCTGGCCCGCGCGCAGGCCATGGTCACCGGCGACGTAGAACCGGCCGGGCCCCTTCGCATCGCCAGCAGCAGCGCATTCGGCCGGCACGTGCTGGCACCGCTGCTGCCCTCGCTGCAGCAGCGCTACCCGCAGCTGCAGCTGGAACTGCGCCTGACCGATCGCGCCGTGCAGCACGGCGCCGAGGCGGTGGATGCGAGCATCCGCATCGGTGCACAGCTGGAGGACGGGCTGGTGGCGCGCCCTCTGGCACGTATTCCGTTCGTGTTCTGCGCATCGCCAGCGTACCTGCAGGCACACGGCACGCCGCTGGAACCGGCGCAGCTGGCCGCCCATCGCGGCCTGCTGCACCGCTTCCCCACCGATGGCCGGCCACTGCGCTGGGGCCTGCTGAAGGATGGTCAGCGCGTGGACGCAGCATTGCCGCCGAGCATGGTCTGCGATGACATCGACGCGCTGGCCGAACTGGCCGCTGCCGGAGCGGGCATTACCCGGCTGGCAGCGTTCGTGGCCGAACCGTATCTGCGTGACGGGCGCCTGCAACCGGTGTTCGGGCCCGCCACCGACTGGAAGCCGGAGCCGATGGAGGTCTATTTCTGCGTGAGTGACCGCCGCGATTTCACCGCCAAGATCCGCGCGCTGTTCGAGCACCTGCAGGCCGGCCTGCCGCCGGCCTGGCAGGTGTAATGCTCAGCGCGGACTGAACACGCCGCGTGCGTCGCGCGGCTCGCAGCGCAGGTACTGCGGCGCCGGCACCACGCTGTCACCCAGCGCAGCAGCGGCGTGCCACGGCCAACGCGGGTCGTACAGGATGCCGCGGGCCAGCGCGATGGCATCGGCCTGGTTATGGCGCAGGATCGATTCGGCCTGCTCAGGCTCGGTGATCATGCCCACCGCGATCACCGGCATGCGCACTTTCTTGGCCTTGATCGCCGCCGCGAACGGCACCTGGTAGCCCGGGCCGACGCTGATCTTCTGGCGCTCATGCAGGCCACCACTGGAGACGTGCAGGAAATTGCAACCACGCGCGTCCAGCACCTGTGCCAGCGCCTCGCTCTGCACGATGTCCCAGCCACCCTCGACCCAGTCGCTGGCGGAGATGCGCACGCCCACGGCGACCTTGTCCGACACCGCGGCACGCACCGCATCGAACACTTCCACCAGCATCCGCAGCCGGTTCGGCAGCGAGCCGCCGTAGCCATCGGTGCGGCGG
>NZ_QAIJ01000014.1:0-14468 GCF_003060985.1 Stenotrophomonas sp. HMWF023 | reverse complement strand
CCCACCCGAATGTTCGTCTTTGGTCGGGTACCTCAGGAAGGATGGTTCCATCACGACCTGCCGGACTTCCAGGTCATGTCCACGCTATTCATCCCAGCAGAAGACAACAGTGGCCCGCGGCGGGTGCTTGCGCTGGACTACTGGGGACAGCTGGAAGACTACACCCGCGCTGGCGCCACGATTGAGCGCATTAAGGCGGATACAGGCGGCCTGACCCGCATTCGGCAGCTGGGTGAAGATCTGTTCTGCTGCGGTGTGCACGGAATGATCTATCACCGCAACGAGGCTGGGTGGAAGCAACTTCCCACTCACTTCCCCGCACCCGAGCGCAGGAGTCTCGAGGACGATCTTGATTCGATGGACTTCGAAACTTGGCTCTTGTATTGCGGCCACATATTCGAACTTGACGGTGCTGCCGCACTACCCACTGATCCGGCGAAGCGTGAGGCCGAGCTGCGCCGGAAGTTCGACGAAACGCGCAACCAGATTGCTGAGGGCCGCAAGGACCCTGCGTACAGGGAGTTGCTCGCCAGTTTTGACGTGGCCAGCGTGAACGACCTCTGCGGAACCGGCTTAACAGACCTCTACGCAATCGGGTCTGATGGCCTGATTGCGCATTGGGATGGCTTGAACTGGACACTACCCGAGCAAGTCACCACTGCGGAGCTGTTTCATGCATGTAGAACTGACCAGGGTCGCCTCTTCTTCGTCGGCATGGAAGGCGCCATCGTTACCGGCAACATCTCTACTGGATTTGAGTGCCTACGCCATGACGTAAGCGAGGACATCAACTTCAACTCGGCCTGTCAACATGGGCAACAGATCTACATCGGCACTGAATATGCAGGCCTGTATGTCTACAGCCTCGAAACCGGGGTAGTTGAACCCTTACTGGAAGGCATCCCCGAAGAACTGAGAAATGCGACGATCGTTGACGTCAGTTCCGCCGGCAGCGTGCTGTGGGTGCTGACGCCCTGGGACCTGATGCGATTTGATGGCGCTGCGTGGCAGGTCATTGTTCACCCGGACAACGGATGAGCCAGCCGAAAGCGTGCCAACCAAGGTTGGCACCTACCAGAGCGGGTCAGGTCGGATCGCGGTAGCGCCTGGACATACCCAGCGGATCAGGATCGGTAGTGCCGGCCGCTGGCCGGCAGATCAGAAACGTGTCAACCAAGGTTGACACCCACCGGAGCAGGTAGCGCCCCGGAGCAGGTAGCGCCGGGCCGGGCCCGGCGTCACGCATCAGTTGCCGATGACGTCGGTACCCGCCGGCGGGGTGAAGCGGAAGGTGTTGGCGGCGAAGCTGGGGTTGCGCTTCCAGCCGCTGAAGCTGATCACGGTACGCTGGCCCACCGCATCGGTGATCTCCATCTTCGCCAGGCCCTGCGCATTGAAGCCCAGCGCGGCGTACTGGAAGCTGGCTTCGGTATCGCGCTTCGGCGACAGCGACAGCCACTGCAGGCCATCACGGGTGGCAGCCTCTTCGCTGACGTCGTACTGCTGCTCCAGCAGCGCCGGATTGATCAGTGCGGTCAGCGGGCTGTTCTGCTCTTCCTTGCCCTGCTCGCGCACGGTCGCCTGTTCCAGGTCCGGCTCGAACATCCAGACCTTCTTGCCGTCGGCCACGATCAGCTGTTCATGCGGGCGCACGTATTCCCAGCGGAACAGGCGCGGCGCCGACAAGGCAACGCGGCCGCTGGTGGATTCCTTGACCTTGCCGCGGCTGTCGAACACCTGCTGGCTGAACTGCCCATCCAGGCCCTTCAGGCCGGTGGTGAAGGTCTTCAGGTCATCACGGGCGCCGGCCCAGGCGCTGCCGGCGGCGGCGCAGGCCACGGCCAGGGTGGTGGTGGCAAGGAAACGACGGAGGCGAAGGTTCATGCGAAAATCCTGTGGGCGCGCGGCCAGGAAAGTTAGGTGCCAGTGTGCCCGGCAAAAGATGAATGGGCGATCAGGACGTCATTATGACGCCCTGATCGCTGATCGGCGATTCAGCCGCCAGCGCCGGGCAGCTTGCCGTACAGCACCTGGCCACGGAAGCCGCGGCGCACCTCGCGGAACAGCGCGCGGAACGCGGCATAGTCCTGCGGCTGGCAGAGCGCCTCGGCGCCGCGCACCGCATTCTGCTGCAGGCGGTGATGCACGGTCACTTCCTGGCCCTGCCGGCTCCAGTCGACCCGGTACTCGCCGGCCGCATTGGCAAACCGCTGGCTGCCCGGAATCGCGATGATCGGGGCATTGGCCGGGAACTGCAGGCGATAGGTTTCTTCGCGCCGGCTGGCATTGCAGTAGAACGGCGTCTCGTTGTCCGGTGCCGAGGCGCTCGCGTACAGCCCGCGCACCGATTCGCCACCCGGCGGATCGGGTACGGCCATGCCGCCGGCCACGTCGAAGTCCACGTAATCCTCGGCCTGGAACGCCATGCGATAACCGAACGGCCGGGTCAGGTCGACCGGCACACCCTGCAGCTGCAGCTGGCCGCGGCCATCGAAACCGGACGCGGCCATGATCGATTCTTCAGCGCGCGCGCGGTTCTGTGCATTGAGTTGGGCGAACTGCGCGCGCATGCCGATCTCGGCGTTGTCGCTCAGCTGCGGCACCGTCTCGCCACGCAGATTGCCCTGCGCGTCAAAGGTGAAGCGCACGTCCATCACCGTCGCGTTGCGCTGCGGGTCGTTGGCAGGCGTGCGCGCCAGGGTGGCATCGCGGGTGTGCAGCACCGGCGCGCCGAGGTCGCCATCGGGCAGTTGGCCGAAGCGCGCCCAGGCACTGGTCGAGTCCAGGTAAAGATCGAACTCGGGCACATAGGTGATGGCGTGGTTGAAGCGACCCAGCAGCGGAATCTTCGGTAGCGTCGGCCCACCGCCGGCACCGATCAGCACCGGCGAACTGGTGATGCCCTTGGCCGCCAGCAGCGCCTCAAGGATGGTTACGTGGTCCTTGCAGTCGCCGTAGTGGTTGTCGAGGATGCTCTGCGCGCTGTTCGGCTCCAGGCCGCCATTGCCCAGGTACACCGCCACGTAGCGGATGTTCTGCGCGACCCAGCGGTACAGCGCATCGGCCTGCGCGCGACGGTCGCTGACGCCATCGGTGACTTCGTCTGCCAGCGCCTGGATCTCCGGCGTGACCTGCGCGGCCGGCCCCGCCTTCAGTTGATAGGCGCGGCCCATCTGCGCCCAATCGCGGTAGGTGCTGGCCATGATGTTCGGCCCGAACTCCCACACCGCCGCCGACCAGTTCTGCGCCTGCATCGGCTCGCGGCGCTGGTAGCGCCAGCGCCACGTCGCCTGGCCGTTCTTCACCACCGGCCGATCGCTGCCCTGCACGCCGCGGCTGTCCACATGCATCGGCAGGTTGGCTGGCGCGCTCAGGGTCACCTCGGCATCGTCGTACTGGGTGAAGACGTTGAAGGTTTCCCACAGGCCGAAGTAGCCCGGGAAGTACGGCGTCAGCTGGGTGCGCCGCACCTGGTAGAACAGCCGCGTACCCGGCGCCAGGTTGGGGAATACGATCACCCGCACCTTGCGGTCGGCATACATCGCGGCCGAGGCACTGGAATAGCTTTCCTGGGTATAGATGCGGTCGGCCGGCACCTCGCGGCGCTGGCCGTCGGCAGTCAGTGTGTAGGCGTTGACCACATCCAGCGTTTCCATCTTCTCGCTGTAGCTCAACCGCACCTGGCTGAACTGCTCCACCGCTGCCTTGGTCTTGAGCAGGATTTCGTAGGTTTCAGTCTGTACGTTGCCGGCATCGGCGCGCACCTGGTAGTCGGCGCGATAGCGGACAAAGCTGAAGTTGTTGCTGGCCTCGGCATCGCTGCCGGTGGACGGCGGCGCGACCGCGGGTACGGCTGTCGCGGCAGCATCAGCCAGCGCCGGGCCGGCTGCCAGCAGGCAGGCCAGCGCCAGCGCGCAGGAAACGGGTTGAAGCATGCGTCGGTTCCTTGGACGTCGGGAATGCGGCAGGGTTACTTCGGCGGCGGCGGTGCCAGCACCGTGCGGTCGCCGTTGTGCTCGGGCGAACTGACCACACCGGCCGCTTCCATGGCCTCGATCAGTCGCGCCGCTCGGTTGTAGCCGATCTTCAGGCGACGCTGCACGCCGGAAATTGAAGCGCGACGGGTCTCGGTGACCACGCGCAGTGCTTCGTCGTACAGCGGGTCGGACTCATCGCCGCCGCCGGAACTGGTCTCCGGCAGGCCGGTCGCACCGACCACCACGCCATCGCCCATCGTCTGCACTTCGTCCAGCACGCCGTCGACATAGTCGGCCGGGCCCATTGCCTTGAGGTGCTCGACCACGCGATGCACTTCTTCATCGGACACGAAGGCGCCGTGCACACGCTCGGGCATCGCCGTGCCGGGCGGCAGGTACAGCATGTCGCCGTGACCGAGCAGTGTCTCCGCGCCTGACTGGTCGAGGATGGTGCGCGAATCGATCTTCGAGCTGACCTGGAAGGCGATGCGGGTGGGAATGTTGGCCTTGATCAGACCGGTGATGACATCCACAGACGGGCGCTGGGTGGCCAGGATCAGGTGGATGCCGGCCGCACGTGCCTTCTGTGCGAGGCGCGCGATCAGCTCTTCGACCTTCTTGCCGACGATCATCATCATGTCGGCGAATTCGTCGATGAAGATGACGATGAACGGCAGCGTCTCCAGCGGCCGCGGTGCCTCGCCCAGCTCCGGGTTCGGCTTGAACAGCGGGTCCATCATCGGCTGACCGGCGTCCTGCGCGTCCTTCACCTTCTTGTTGAAGCCGGCCAGGTTGCGCACGCCCACCGCGCTCATCAGCTTGTAGCGGCGCTCCATCTCGGCCACGCACCAGCGCAGGCCATTGGCGGCTTCCTTCATGTCGGTGACCACCGGCGCCAGCAGATGCGGGATGCCCTGGTAGACGCTCAGTTCGAGCATCTTCGGATCGATCATCAGCATCCGCAGGTCTTTCGGCGACGCCTTGAACAGCAGGCTCAGTACCATCGCGTTGACCGCCACCGACTTGCCCGAGCCGGTGGTACCGGCCACCAGCAGATGCGGCATGCGCGCCAGGTCGGCCACGGTCGAGCGACCGGCGATGTCCTTGCCCAGCGCGAGGGTCAGCGCGCTGGCCGACTTGTCGTATTCCTTCGAGCGCAGCAGCTCGGACAGGTAGATCATCTCGCGGGTGACGTTGGGGATTTCCAGGCCGATCACCGACTTGCCCGGGATCACATCGACCACACGCACCGACTTGACCGACAGGCCGCGGGCGATGTCCTTGTCCAGCGAACTGATCTGGCTGACCTTGATGCCCGGCGCCGGCTCGATCTCGAAGCGGGTGATGACCGGGCCGGGGTTGGCGCCGACCACCTGTGCATCGATGCGGAAGTCCTTGAGCTTGAACTCGATCTGCCGCGACAGCGCATCGAGGGTTTCTTTGTCATAGCCGACGGGCTGCGGCTTGGGATCATCCAGCAGGGCCAATGGCGGCAGGTCCGAGCCATCGCCATTGACGCCCCGGAACATCGGGATCTGGTTGTCGCGCTTTGCCCGATCACTCTTTTCGATCACCGGCTCGGGGCGCGGCTCGATCTTCACCGGCTCACGCTTGGCGCGCACTTCGGCATCGGCCTTGCGCACTTCCTGGCGTTCCTCGCGCAGCACGCGGGTCTGCTGCCACTCGGTGGCCTGCTCCTTCTTGCGCTCCAGCAACGGCGCCAGCGACATCACGCCGCGACCGATCTTCTCCATCACCACGAACCAGGACAGGCCTGTGGCCAAGGTGATCGAGGCCAGCAGCAGCACCAGCACGAACAGGTTCGCCCCCAGCGCGCCGAAGCCCACGCTGAGCGAATTGCCGACCAGCTTGCCGAGAATGCCGCCGGCATGGGACACGTCGCCACTGAACAGGCGCACGTGCAGGAAGCCGGTGCCTGCAATCAGGAAGCCGACCAGGCCGACCAGCCGCAACGCGGGGTCCAGGTCGTTCTCGCCCTTGCTCTCGCGCTTGAGGCCGAACATTGCGATCCAGGCCAGCGCGCCCAGCACCACCGGCAGCAGGAAGGCGATATAGCCGAACAGCTGCAGCAGCACGTCGGCGATCCACGCACCCGCGCGGCCGCCCATGTTGTGTACCGGCGCGACCACGCTGCCGGTGTGCGACCAGCCCGGGTCCGTCGCTGAATAGGTGAAGAGGCTGGCAGCCAGATACAGCAGCGCCGGCGCGATGGCGATCAGACCCAGGTCGCGCCACAGGCGCTGACGGCGTGGATTGTCGGTCGTGGCCGCTGCCGCCGAGCGACGCGATGCCTTTTTGTCGTCGGACTTGGAGCGTTCGGGGACCTGCTTCGCCACCTTAGACCATACCTTTGGAATGCGCTGTTAGTGTTTGATAATAAACGAGACGGCGTCAGTTTTCAGTTATCCGTTGCCGCACAAGCGGGGACAGGGCCCGAAACCACCCGTGGATGGCGCTGTTCTGTTCATCGGCTTGAATCACCCTGCCCCAGCCGCCACTCTATGACCAGCCAAGGATGCTGTGCAAACATCGCCGCGCCTTGTCCCATCTACCTTTTCGCGAGTCTACATGAGCACCAGCCTGCCCTCCCGCCACCAGCGTCTTGTCATCCTCGGTTCCGGCCCGGCCGGTTGGACCGCTGCCGTCTACGCTGCCCGCGCCAACCTGAAGCCGGTCGTCATCACCGGCCTGCAGCAGGGTGGCCAGCTGATGACCACCACCGAAGTGGACAACTGGCCGGGTGACGCCCATGGCCTGATGGGCCCGGACCTGATGGCGCGCATGCAGGCCCACGCCGAGCGCTTCGAGACCGAGGTCATCTTCGACCACATCCACACCGCGGACCTGTCGCAGCGCCCGTTCAAGCTGATCGGCGACAGCCATGAGTACACCTGTGACGCCCTGATCATCTCCACCGGCGCGACCGCCAAGTACCTGGGCATTCCGACCGAGGATGAGTTCAAGGGTCGCGGCGTGTCCGCCTGCGCCACCTGCGACGGCTTCTTCTACCGTGACCAGGACGTGGTCGTGGTCGGCGGCGGCAACACCGCCGTGGAAGAAGCACTGTACCTGTCCAACATCGCCCGCAAGGTCTACCTGGTCCACCGCCGCGACACCCTGAAGGCGGAAAAGATCATGCAGGACAAGCTGTTCGCCAAGGTTGAAGCCGGCAAGATCGAAACCGTCTGGCACCACCAAGTGGAGGAAGTGCTGGGCAACGAGGCCGGCGTGACCGGCGTGCGCGTGAAGTCGACCCTGGACGGCAGCACCCGCGACATCGATGCGCACGGCTTCTTCGTGGCCATCGGCCACCACCCGAACACCCAGCTGTTCGACGGCCAGCTGACCATGAACAACGGTTACCTGGAAATCCGTTCGGGCCTGGGCGGCAACGCCACCCAGACCTCGGTGGAAGGTGTGTTCGCCGCCGGCGACGTGGCCGACCAGCACTACCGCCAGGCGATCACCTCGGCCGGCTTCGGCTGCATGGCCGCACTGGATGCAGAGCGTTACCTGGATGCACAGGGCAAGGCCAGCTGAGGCTTGCTTCTGTAGCGTCAAGGCAGAGTTGACTCGAAGCGGGCGCGAAAGCGCCCGCTTCAAAGCACTCAACCTGCCGTCGCGGGCTCCACACCGGCATGGATGATCGGAGCCCCACTCAATCCGCGCGACGTTCGGATGCACTGAACGACGTGACGCACAGGCGGCGATTCCACGCCATCGGCGTCCACGACCCGCGTATCCCACAGAATTGGCGCACTCCCGGCGTTCTCGCACCGCAGGGTAATCTGGCTGGGTTTGTCGTCGGGGGCAGTGATGTGAACCTTTCCGTCGCTGCAGGTCCATCCGGGCGGACAGCCCACGTTCGTGGTGACCAGTTCGATGGGGTACTGCGGATAGCCCTCGAAGGCGACATCCACCTGCTGTGAGCTTCCCTGAGGCAACTGGATTCCCTGTATGGGCTCGGCTTTCAACGGAACGCAGCCCTTACCTTCGCGGAAGAGTCGGTAGCCCTTCTCGACTCCTTTCATGGAGGCAGTACGGAACACCGGGTCCTGGAGGGCGGCGGCGTCTGTGGCATTTGTGTGAAAAGCCACCTCGACCACTACGGACGGCATGGTTGCGAAGCTGTTCTCGCCATGCCCTGCGGCGACACCACTTCGGGGAACAGGAAAGTCAGCGTAACCTTCCTGCGCGGTGATGAGCTCCCGCATGTAGCACAACGTCAGATCGGCGAGCTCTCGATCCGCTGGCTTGCTCGAATGGTAGAAGACCCTTGACCCACGGGCGACGCCTGGGACATCCGCATTGGTGTGAATGCTGAGCATCCCTGCCACGCCGAGATGATTGGCGTAGTACGGTCGAGCACGGATGTCATCTGACACCTCCCTATTGCTCGCAGTACTGTTCGCAAAGTGGTTCCAGATATCTGTCCGATCCGGAAGAAGATCCTTGAGATGGTAACGAGCTGACATCTCGTACCACGGACGCATTGAATCCGTGTGCGCACCGCGCCCGCCGCGACGCGCACGATGCACGGTCACACCCCCGCGATCCTCCAGCAGCCGTTGCAGTTCGTCCGCATATCCGGGCGTAATCAGATCCTCCTGCACACCATTGCGTACGGGCCGCTGGAATTCCCACTCCATTCCGGGGTGCACTCTCAGCAGCCCGTGACTGGCCGAGACGAGAACCTGGCCCCCTGCCTGTCTGGCAGAGCCTTGCTGTTGCGCACTGATGCCGCGAGGAAAGTGTTCCCAGTAGGGCCTTCCCTCGTAAAGAATGACCGTTTCAACTTCACCTACGCCGGCCTGCATCGTGTAGGCCTCCAAAGTGTTCCTGATGTACTGCTCCAGCTCCTCGAGCGAATGATCGTCCTGCGACGGCAGGATTCCAGCCCCGAAGCTGATGACGAGCTTCCGTTGCTGGATATCAACCGAGGCACCTACTGAGATGCCCGTGGATCTGGACTTGCGCAGCTGGTGGTCATCCAGGATCTTCTGTGCCTGCCGCGTCAATAGAAGATCCAACGCCACATCTGTCTCAGCCGCGGGCGGTAAAGGCTGAGTGAGCGCCTGCGGACACTGCAAGTTGCAGGCAATGATCGACGCCAATCCAATGCGGCGGAACGCGCGCATGAAGTTCATATCAGTTCCTTTGAAAGGTTGGGGAGTGCGCCACGCGTGTCGCACGGGCCAACACTGCCAATCACTCAAAAGGGATGTAATGCCAAGCGTTTCAGATCCGCGAATTCACAATTTCCCTCAGGCCCATCGCGCCGACCAATGCCGCAACAAGCCAATCCTCGCCAGCCTCAAACAGTTCCCCGAGAATTTTGAGAAAGGCAAGTAGTCCATTGGCGAACACTGAACTGCATCGGCCGTGCCCTCCCCCTGCAGTCAGCGTTGCCGGGTGAGCAAAGGCCGACGCCAATGCGCCGGCCTTGGCGTTTTCAGTGCCACGTTCGGAATGGGATTGACACTTTTTCCCTAGAAGACGGGCGATTAGGCACGCACACAGGACTGAGTGAACTCCACCGGTGCCGCAGCGACACTGTCTGCATCGCGCATCAGGACCTTCCAGCGCACTGTTCCCGGTCGCGTGGACGAGCAGCTCACTTCAAACTTCACAGGCGCATCGGGATCTTCGAAGCGGCCCTTCCATGGCGTGCAGACTCCAGGCGGGCGGCAATCTGCCACCGCAACTTCAATTCCCAATGGGTATTGGGGGTTCCCCAGGAAGCTCACGTTCACATCGCGCGAAGTCTGGAGCGGAACTTCGATGTCGGAAATTGGCTGCAGTGCGAACTGCCCGCAGGACTTTCCGGTAGCCCACAAGCGATAACCCTTCTCAACACCCTTCATGGCAGCAGACCGGAAGACGGGATCCTGCAGTGCGGCAACATCCTCCGGATTGGAGTGATAGGCAGTCTCGACGATCACCGAGGGCATCTTTCCAATGCGGTTTTCGCCATGCGCACCCGCGATCGAGCTTTCGCGAATTGGGAAGTCCTCGTAACCAGGCTGCGCCCGGATGACCTCCCGCATCGCACACAGGACGCTGTCCGCCAAGGGCTTATCCTGCGGCTTTTCCCGGTGATAGTAGACCTCGGCACCACGCACACTGGCTGAATCGCTGCTATTGGTGTGCAGGCTCAGCATCACGTCCACCCCCAGATGATTGGCGTAGTTGGGGCGAGCCCTTATGTCCTCGTCCTTTTCGCGAGCAGACTCTGGGCTGTTCGGATATTCATTCCACATGTCGGTGCGCTCGGGAAAAAGCGCCTTTAGATGGTAGCGCGATGACATGTGCTCCCATGGCTTTCCGGACTCCGGATGGAGTTCCGTGGAGCGACTCCGTGCCCGGTGTACCGTCAAGCCGCTACGCTGTTCGATCAACCCTTGCAGTTCGTCGCCATATGCTGGGCTCAGCGTGTCCTCCTGGACGCCGAGAGGCGCCGGTCGCTGGAATTTCCACTCTTTGCTTGGATGGAGGCTGATGTAGCCATGACTTGCCGAGATCAGAGCTGAGGTGTGCGCGGACTTCGCCCGTACCTGCGGCGGAACGGCCAGATCCTCGGGGTAATACTCCTCAAGGGCTTTCCCGTCAAAGAGGAAATCAATGTCGTTCACATCCAGCCCCGACTTTTCAGCGTAGAACCTCAATGTGGACGCCATCGGAATCAGGAAGAGCTCGTCATAACTACCTTCGGGCCCGGGAAGGTATCCAGGACCGAAGCTGATCTTCATTGATCTTGCCTTCATATCAAGTCGGATGCTCACGCTAACTTGTCGCAGCTCACCCCTCTCCTGCAAATGACGCGTCAGCTGGCTCGCGGCTTCACGTTCCAGCAGCGCGATCACCTCCGCGTACACACCCAGATCCTCAACCACTTTCGTTGACTGAGTTTCAGAAGCAAACACAGGTGACGCAAAGAACAAGCCACACGCGATCACAGTAGACACGAGCTTCAATTCCTTCATCGTTGATTTCTCCATGTGGTGGGATACACGCCGCTCATGCAGCGCCCCTCCACCCTGCCCAGCCGTGCGCCAGCGATTCCGCACCAGGCGCACACCGATGGACATTTCAAACTTCCCTCATCCCCGACCAGAACAAACCAACCCAGCCCCGCCAACACCGTTCGCGATCGTCCTGCCCTATCCTTTCCCCCATGCCCACCGCCCGCTTCCTCGACTCCCTGCAGTCCATTCCCGCCACCGACTGGGATGCCCTGCACGATGGCCGCAACCCGTTCGTCAGCCACGCCTTCCTGTCCGGCCTGGAGACCTACGGCTGCCTGCGCGAGGACTGGGGCTGGCAACCGCAGCACTTCACCCTGTGGGACGGCGACATCCTGGTCGGCGCCGCTCCCGGCTACCTGAAGACCAACTCGCATGGCGAGTTCGTGTTCGACCACGCCTGGGCCAATGCCTACGCGCGCCACGGACGCGATTACTACCCGAAGTGGCTCGGCGCGGTGCCTTACTCGCCGGTGACCGGCCCGCGACTGCTGGCCCGTGCGGAATCGCAGCGCACTGCCCTGCTGACGGCCTTGCGCGAACAGATGCCCGCACTCGACGTGTCGTCGGCACACATCAATTTCCACACGGCAGCTGACGAAACAGCCTTCGGCGACGACTGGCTGCTGCGCGAGGACATCCAGTTCCAGTGGCAGAACCCGGGCGACTGGAGCACGTTCGAGCAGTTCCTCGACGCCATGAACCACAAGCACCGCAAGAACATCCGCCAGGAGCGGGCCAAGGTCACCCGCCAGGGCATCAGCTTCCGGGTAGTGCATGGCGACGAAGCCAGCCGCGCCGATCTGCAGGCGATGTACCGCTTCTACCTGCAGACGTTCCTGGAATACGGCAACGCGCCAGCACTGACCGAGGCGTTCCTGCGCCATCTGGCGATTTCACTGGGCCGCGGGCTGGTGCTTTTCCTGGCCGAACAGGACGGCGAACCCATTGCCGGTGCGCTGTGCCTGCGCGGTGGCGACACGCTGTACGGCCGCTATTGGGGCGGCGCTACCCTGCCCGGCCTGCACTTCGAGGCCTGCTACTACCAGGGCATCGAATACTGCCTGCGCGAGGGGATAGCCCGTTTCGAGCCCGGCGCGCAGGGTGAGCACAAGCTGGCGCGCGGTTTCCTGCCGACCATCGTGCGAAGCCGGCACTGGGTGGCCGATGCGGAGTTCGCCGAGGCGCTGCGCGACTGGTGCCGGCAGGAGCGGCGCGATGTGCGGCGCTACCAGCAGGAGCTGCAGGGGCACAGCCCGTTCCGCGTGGAGCCGTAGCGCCGGGCTGGCTCGAGAAGATCAGTGCGCACCTACGCACCCACCGAGGCAGTTCCGGAAAGAACAGTACGTGCGAGGCGTGCCAACCAAGGTTGGCAACTACCAGAGCAATTCAGGACGCTGCGCTCAGGTGCACTGCCAGAAATGCCCGCTCACCCGGCACTTTCCGCACCAGAAGCTGTAGAGCATGCCGCCACTCCCCCACAGCAACATGCCTTCATTGGTGGTCGGCAACGTTGAGTCGAGCTGCATCACGAAAGGCATCTGCTCGCCGCAGTCGATGCACGCCGGGTAGTGCGCGCTCTGCACCCAGCTGGGCGCGCCACCCAGTCGTGACAGATTCTGCCGATGATTGGACTGGCCCCAGTCCTGCTGCTGCCAGCGAGGGCTGTCCATTGCGGCAAGACCGACCTTGCTCTGCATCAGGTCACCGCTGTCGGTGGGATTGATCGGCACTTCGCAGTGCTGGCTGGGGTGGCAGATTGGCACGCCTTCCGCATCGTGGCGATAGAAGCGCACGGGCGGATCTTCCCAGCCGCAGCAGTCCAGGCACAGGCCCAGGGTGATCGAGCCGGCCGCCCCGTCCACCAGTGCCGCAGCGTCGGTCTGCAGCAGGCGTTGCAGCGGTGCATGACAGCTGCCACACACGGCGTCGAGCGGGCCGCCCATGTGCCCCACATGGCGCACCTGACCACCGTTCCAGGTGGGATGCAGCCGCCAGATCCGCTTGCGCCAGCCCGGCTCTTCGGCCACCTGTGCACGATGTTGCTTGCTTCCGAAACGCAGGTGCAGCGGTTGCTGGCCATGCAGACGGCGCAGCCGTGGGCCATCGGCCAGGCCTGCCCAGTGCGCCCAGACCTGCGCATCCAGATCGCTCCAGTCGGCCAGATAGCCACGGGCGGCGGCATGGGTTTCCGGCTGGGCGGCCAACAGCAGTGCCTTGGCGCGTTCCAGTTCGCGATCGTCGTCGGCCTCGGTCAACCGATGCGCCCAGCGCGCCGCGAGCGGCGGCGGCAGCGCCTGCCAGAGCTGTGGGGCCAGTTGGATGTCATCCTCGATGGCGACCTCCAGCAGCGCCTCCCAGTCGCCCTGCAGCGTGTGCGGCGCCTGGTAGCTGGCAAACTCCAGCACGCTGGTCAGCAGTTCACCGCGCTCGCCGTCACGATAGCGCCGCCAGGCATCGGCACAGACCGGCGCGACAGCTTCATCCGGCAGCAGATCCAGCGCCGTATCGAGGAAGGTGGAGCTGGGCGAGCGGCGTTCCAGCGCCTGCAACAGCAGCGCGCCAAGCCGGGGGCGGTCTTCGCTGGCCAGGGTCAACAGCATTGCCTGGCTGTCATTGCGTGTGCGCGGCGCATCGTGCGCATCGAGGATGGCGCTGATCGGGTCGCTCATGCGGGGCTCCTTGCCGTTAGTACGTGATGGTGCCAGACATCGCGTATCGCCACGACGAATACAATGCCGGCATGACCCGTCAGCTGCCCTGGCGCCTGGCCGACGCGCCGGATGCCCCCTTCCCGCCAGCCGAGACTGCCCTGCGCCAACCCGATGGGCTGCTGGCCGTGGGCGGTGACCTGCACCCGCTGCGCCTGCTCAACGCCTATGCCGGCGGCATCTTCCCGTGGTTCAGCGAGGGCGAGCCGATCCTGTGGTGGTCGCCGGACCCGCGCATGGTGTTCCGCACCGATGGCGTGCACCTGGGCAGCAGGTTCCGCCGGCAGCTGCGCGGCAGCACCTGGGAAGTGACCGCCGACACTGCCTTCAGCCAAGTGATGCGTGCCTGCGCCAGCGCCCCCCGTCCCGGCCAGGACGGCACCTGGATCAGCCCGGCGATGGTGGATGCCTACAGCCAGCTGCACGACCTGGGTTTCGCGCATTCCTTTGAGGTGTGGGACCAGCAGACGCTTGTCGGCGGCATCTATGGCGTGGCCATCGGCGCGATGTTCTTCGGCGAAAGCATGTTCAGCGGCACCAGCGGCGGTTCCAAGGTGGCGCTGGCTGCACTGGCGCAGACGCTGCGTGGCTGGGGCTGGCCACTGATCGATGCGCAGGTGGAGAACCCGCATCTGCTGCGCATGGGGGCGGAGCACCTGCCGCGCGTCCCGTTTCTGGAAGAGGTCCGCAGTGCGGTACAGGCGCCGGGCCGGGAAGGTGCCTGTACCGCACTGCGG
>NZ_QAIJ01000135.1:0-3773 GCF_003060985.1 Stenotrophomonas sp. HMWF023 | reverse complement strand
CGCCGGGGCGCAGCGGCCGGCCGCTCACCTGCGTTGCCGGCCGCTGCGCCCCGGCGGGCTTACAATGGCGGCCCCGGATGCACTTCATTGAACCGCCATGAAAAAGCTGTTTCTGCTGCTGGCCGCCCTGCTCTGCCTGGGCCTGGTCGGCTGTGACCAGGACTACCGCAACCACCGCGCCGAACGCGGCAAACCGAAGATCTCGGTCAGCGAAAGCATCGTGACCGTGCGCCGCCAGCCGGCACCGAACATCATCATCCTGCCCGACGGTCAGATGAAGATCGACGAGATCCTGATCCCGCTGAACGCCGAGCAGAAGCACATGCTGCAGACGATGTTCGGCACGCTGCAGGTGCTGCGCCAGAACACGCTGGTGGCCGCACCGGCCGACCCCAACATGCAGCCGGTGAAGATCGTGCCGCCGGAAGGCATGCAGGTGATTCCGCCGGACCTGGTGCAGACCATTCCCGAGTTCAAGGATTACACCGAGACCTTCGGCAACATCGTCGCCGACCGTCGCTGAAACAAGAACGCCGCCCTCCCGGGCGGCGTTTCCGTTTGTAGAGCCGAGCCCATGCTCGGCCACTGCCTGTCACTTGAGCCGAGCATGGGCTCGGCTCTACAGTGTGCAGATTCCAGATCAGCCGCCGGCACCACCGCCACCGCCCTGGATGCCACCGGCGGTCAACGCGGTCGGGTCCAGCAGCCGGCGCAGCTCCGCTTCGGCCAGGCCACTGTCTTCCAGCGCCACGTCCAGCACCGGGCGCTGTTCCTTGTAGGCACGCTTGGCGATGGCTGCGGCTTTCTCGTAGCCGATGATCGGGTTCAGCGCGGTCACCAGGATCGGATTGCGCGCCAGCGCTTCCGCCACACGGTCTTCGCGCACCTTCAGGCCGGCAATGGCGCTGTCGGCCAGCAGCGTCGACACATTGGCCAGCAGGCCGATGCCATCGAGCAGGTTCACCGCGATCAGCGGCAGCGTCACATTGAGCTGGAAGTTGCCGGTCTGGCCGGCCACGGTGATCGCCGTGTGGTGGCCGATCACCTGCGCGCAGGCCATCACCGTCGCCTCCGGAATCACCGGATTGACCTTGCCCGGCATGATCGAGGACCCCGGCTGCAGTGCCGGCAGCTCGATCTCGCCCAGGCCCGCCAGCGGACCGGCATTCATCCAGCGCAGGTCGTTGGCGATCTTGATCAGGGCCACCGCCAGCGCATTGAGCTGGCCCGACAGCTCCACCGCATCGTCCTGCGCGGCCAGGCCTTCGAATTTGTTCTCGGCGCTGTCGAACTTGAAGCCGGTCTGCTGCTTCAGTGCCTTGGCCACCTGCACGCCAAAGCGCGGGTCGGCATTGATACCGGTGCCGATGGCGGTACCGCCCAGCGGCAGGCGGCGCACGCGCTTGAGGCTGTCCTCGATGCGCTCCTGTGCCGAGGCCAGCTGCGCCGACCACGCACCGAATTCCTGTTCGAAGGTCAGCGGCATCGCGTCCATCAGGTGGGTGCGGCCGGTCTTGACCACCTTGCGCAGGCTGCGGCCCTTCTTGTCCAGCGTCCTGCGCAGGTGCACCAGCGCCGGCAGCAGCTGCTCATGGGTGGCCAGCACGGCCGACACGCGCAGCGCCGTCGGGATCACGTCGTTGGAGCTCTGCCCCTGGTTGACGTGATCATTCGGGTGCACCGTGGTCTTGCCCGCCTTGCCGGCACGGTTGGCCAGCGTGGCGATGACCTCGTTGGCATTCATGTTCGAGGAGGTACCCGAACCGGTCTGGTAGACGTCGATCGGGAACTGCGCGTCCCACGTGCCGTCCGCCACTTCGGCGGCGGCAGACTGGATGGCCTTGGCCACGGTCTTGGGCAAGTGGCCCAGCTCGGCGTTGACGCCGGCGGCGGCTCCCTTGACCAGGCCCAGTGCACGGATGAAGCCGCGCGGCATGCGCTGGCCCGACACCGGGAAATTCTGTACAGCGCGCTGGGTCTGCGCGCCCCACAGGGCGTCGGCAGGCACCTGCAGCTCGCCCATGCTGTCGTGCTCGATCCGGAAACCCTTGGGGGCGCTCTTGCTTGCAGCTTTGCTCATTGCATCAACTCCGCACTACTTCGGTTGGGGAAAGGGAAGCGGCGGCTGGCAGGGTGTCGCTTCCCGGGCTGGCGGCTGCGACAACGATACTCCCTTGTCCGCAGCGTGGGATGGCGAGGACGGGCCAGATCGTTTCATCCGCAGGGCCGATTGAACGGGTAGCGCCGGGCCGCGCCCGGCGCTACCGAGCATGCGAGGGCCACGCGTCGTAGAATATGGCCCCCGCCGCTCGCCCTTCCCTGCCGACATGTCCGAATCCGCCCTGCTCGCCCTGTCCCCGCTCGATGGCCGCTATGCCGGCAAGGTCGACGCCCTGCGCCCGATCTTCTCCGAGTACGGCCTGATCAAGGCCCGTGTCACGGTTGAAGTGGAGTGGCTGCTGGCCCTGGCCGCCGAGCCGGGCATCGTCGAGCTGGCCGCGTTCTCCGACGCCGCCGTCGTCCGCCTGCGTGCGCTGGCCAGCGGTTTCAGCCCGGCCCAGGCCGCGCGCGTGAAGGAGATCGAGCGCACCACCAACCATGACGTCAAGGCGGTGGAGTACTTCATCAAGGAACAGCTGAAGGACGATGCCGAGCTGGCACCGGCGCTGGAGTTCGTGCATTTCGCCTGCACCAGCGAAGACATCAACAACCTCAGCTACGGCCTGATGCTGGAACAGGCCCGTCGCGAAGTGGTGCTGCCGACCCTGGACGGCGTCGCCGATGCACTGCGCACGCTGGCCCACGCCCAGGCGGGCCAGCCGATGCTGTCGCGCACCCATGGCCAGACCGCCTCGCCGACCACCCTGGGCAAGGAGCTGGCCAACGTGGTCGCCCGCCTGGAGCGCCAGCGCCGGCAGATCGCTGCGGTCGAGCTGACCGGCAAGATCAACGGCGCGGTCGGCAACTACAACGCACACGTCGCCAGCTACCCGGACGTGGACTGGCCGGCCTTCGCCGAGCGCTTCGTCACCGGCCTGGGCCTGGTGTTCAACCCGTACACCACGCAGATCGAGCCGCACGACAACATCGCCGAAATCGGTGATGCCGCCCGTCGCGCCAACATCATCCTGATCGACCTGGCCCGCGACATCTGGGGTTACGTCTCGCTGGGCTACTTCAAGCAGCGCCTGAAGGAAGGCGAAGTCGGTTCGTCGACGATGCCGCACAAGGTCAACCCGATCGATTTCGAGAACGCCGAAGGCAACTTCGGCATCGCCAACGCGCTGTTCGAGCATTTCAGCGCGAAGCTGCCGATCAGCCGCTGGCAGCGCGACCTGACCGATTCCACCGTGCTGCGCGCGCTGGGCACCGCGTTCGGCCACAGCCAGGTGGCGCTGGATTCGCTGGCCAAGGGCCTGGGCAAGCTGGAAGTGAACCCGCAGCGCCTCGACGCCGATCTGGATGCGGCCTGGGAAGTGCTGGCCGAAGCCGTGCAGACGGTGATGCGCCGCCACGGCCTGCCGAACCCGTACGAGCAGCTGAAGGCATTGACCCGTGGCCAGGGCATCACGGCAGAATCGATGCGCACGTTCGTGCAGGGACTGGAGCTGCCGGCCGACGCCAAGCAGCGCCTGCTCGACATGACCCCGGGCAGCTATACCGGCCTGGCCGAGTCGCTGGCGAAGAAGATTTAAGGGTTTCCTTGCGGCGGCGGCCGCGGGCGCTGCCTGCGGCAGGCAACTACAACAGCAACGTCAAAGGCGGCTCTGGGT
>NZ_QAIJ01000134.1:8262-15519 GCF_003060985.1 Stenotrophomonas sp. HMWF023 | reverse complement strand
AATCGGCTGCATCGTAGCCCCATTGGCGGGTATCGCCGGTGCCGATCCACTTGCGGTTCTTGCGGTCGCTGATCTTGATGGCGTCGGTCTTGCCGACATCCAGGCTGAAGAATGCATTCCAGCCGTCGGTGGCCAGATCGCCGGTACCGGCGGTCAGGGTGGCCTTCTTGGCATTGCCGTCGCCATCACCGGAGGTGCCGTAGGAGGCACGCAGGATCGCGCCCTGGAAGTCGCTGCGCAGGATGATGTTGACCACGCCGGCGATGGCATCGGAACCATAGATCGCCGAGGCGCCGTCCTTCAGCACTTCCACGCGCTCGACGGCATCGAGGGGAATGGTGCTGAGGTCGGTGAACACCTTCTGGCCGTCATCGGCCAGGCCGTAGGTCGCCATGCGGCGGCCGTTCAACAGCACCAGCGTCGAGCCGGCACCGAGGCCGCGCAGCGAAATGCCGGCGCCGCCACCGGCGAAGCCGTTGCCGAAGGTCTTGGGGATGGAGCCGGCGCCATCGGCGGTGATGGTCTGCAGGTACTCGGCAAGTGTGGTCTTGCCGGTGCGATCGATTTCCTGGCGGGTCACCACCTGCACCGGCGACGGTGTCTCGGTGTTGGTGCGCGGGATGTTCGAGCCTGTGACCGTGATCCGGTCAAGGTTGGTGGCCTGTTCCTGTGCGAATGCAGACGAGGAGGCCACGGCACCGGCGAGCAGCAGGGCGCCGCCGGTGAGGATATGGGTGATGGATGTTGCCAGGTGGTTGCGGCGGCGGCTGGCGGGCCGTTGGATCGGGTGTTTCACAGCTTCTCTCCTGACTGGAAAACTCGAGCATTGAGGGCTGTCTCCGGTGTGTCCCGGGACGCGTCAATCTAGGTTTCCGGCAGGTGACGGAGGTGTGAAGTTTTACTAAATTCGTAACGGTTTTCCAACGAAGTTCAAATAACCGGGCAGATTGGCCCTGTTCCGGCCCATTCACCGTTGTGGCCGGCCCGGCGCACTGCCGGGCCGGCCTCTGACTCAGTCGGGCAGGGAGAACTGCACCGGCACCATGCCGATCGCCGGAACGGCCATGCCATCACGCTCGGCCGGCACGAAACGCCAGTGGCGCAGCACCTGCTGGCGCGCGGCCTGGTCCAGGCTGCGCGAACCGCTGCTGCGTTCGATGCTGACATTCACCGGCTGGCCACTGGGGTCCACTTCCACCCGCAGCAGCACCGTGCCCTGCTCGTGGTTGCGCAGCGCCTGGATCGGGTAGCTGGGCGGCGGGTTGCTGCGGTACTGCAGCTGGGCACCGGCCAACGGCGTGGACGGGGCGATCGTCGGCGGCGCCTGCACCGCTGTCGGCTCGGCCGCTGGCAGGATGATGCCCTGGGCCTCTTCGACGGTTGCGGTGGGGGCGGGCAGTGTCGGGGGAACCGGCACGGCCTGCTGCTTCTGCACCACTTCCACCCTCTCAGGCTTGGGCGGCAAGGGGACGGGCTCCGGCTTCGGTTCTTCCTTCGGAATGAACCGGATCGTGGTCTGGTCGCGGGGAAGTGCGGTGACGGCCTGGTAGGTCGCCGGAATCAGCAACATCAGGAACGCAAGCAGATGCAGAGCGATGGCCGCACTCCAGGCGGCAACGCGGGCGGGATCGAAGTGCAGGGGTACTACGGGATACGTACGAACCATGGTCCACCTCCATGCCAGTGTTGAAGTCCTCAACGCACCAGGGCCGCCATCGGGGTTGCCGCACGCGGCTGGCAGTCAATCATTAGCGCGCCGCCTCCACCACTGCCTAGAGGCAGGGGCGGCAGCGTTGAGCTGGCCTTCATCTAGCGAGGCAGGCACGGCAACGGCGGAAACGAAAACGGCGCCCCGCAGGGCGCCGTTGCAGGAAGCGGGCAGGGGCTCAGCGGCCCAGTTCGAACACCACGTCCAGGTTCACCGAGACGGTCGACTCACCCGGGGCGACCGGGGTGGCCTTGTCCATCGCCGCGCCCGCCGCCATCGATCGCATCATCATCGGCGGGCGGAAACCGCCACCGGCGTTCTCGGAGATGCTGACAATGCGGCGCACCTGCAGGCCAAGCGATTTCGCATAGGTCTGGGCGCGGGCCTGGGCCTTCTTCAGTGCTGCCAGGCGGGCTTCGTCATAGACCGGCTCGGGCTGGTCGATCTCGAACTGCGGGCCGTTGATCTGGTTGGCGCCCTGCGCGGCCAGCGCATCCAGCACCTTGCCGAGCTTGGCGATGTCGCGGACCTTCAGGCTGACGGTGTTGCTGGCCTGGTAGCCGGTGATCTTCGGTGCTTCGTTGTCGGCGTAACGGTACTGCGGGTTGAGGCTGACGCCGCTGGTCTGCACGTCGCGCTCGGCGATGCCGGCGGCCTTGATCGCGGCCAGCACCTTGTCCATCTGCTGGGCGTTCTGGCGCATCGCGCTGTTGCCGTCGGCAGCCTGGGTGACCACGCCGGCCGACAGGGTGGCCACGTCCGGCACGCGGGTGGATTCGGCGTTGGCCGAGATGTTCAGCAGCGTGCCTTCGGCCGCGGCGGCGATCGACGGCGACGACGGGTCGGCATGGGCGGTCATCGAAGCTCCAAGAGCGAGGGACAGGGCAAGCAGCAGCGGGGTGGCGGTGCGGCGCATGGGATCTCCTTGTTGTGGCGGTGAGGGTGGTGTCGTAGCGATGAACGCGCTGTGAGTCCGTTCGGGGTTGCAGGCGCCGGGGAAGGATTGTCCGACGATTCAGGTACCGGCGTCAGGTTATGCTGTGTCGATGCTCTATCTTGCTTCCCGCTCCCCCCGACGCAACCAGCTGCTGGCCCGACTCGGACGCCCTTTCCAGGCCTTGGACCTGGAGGTCGTGGAGCAGCGCGCGGCCTCTGAAAGTGCCCAGGACTATGTCTGCCGGGTCGCCGCCGACAAGGCGCGCGCCGGCTTGGCGCGGGTGCTGGCCGATGACCCGCAGGCACGGGTGCTGGGCTCGGATACCGAAGTGGTGCTGGATGGCGACGTGTTCGGCAAGCCGGTCGACGCCGCCGACGCGCGGGCCATGCTGGCGCGGCTGGCCGGGCGCACCCATCAGGTGATGACCGCCGTGGTTGTGGTGGACGCGCAGGGGCTGGACAGCGAACTGGTCGTTTCCGAAGTCACCTTCGCCCCGATCAGTGCCGCCGACATCGCCGCCTACGTCGCCACCGGCGAGCCGCTGGACAAGGCGGGCGCCTATGCCATCCAGGGCGGCGCCGAGCGCTGGATCGAACACCTTTCCGGCAGCTACTCCGGTGTCATGGGGCTGCCGTTGCTGCATACCGATCGTCTGCTGGCCCGCTGCGGCGTGCTGGCCCCAACTGCTGATGCCGCCAGGGAGGCTGCCGATGTCTGAGGAAATCCTGGTCAATGTGACCCCGCGCGAAACCCGGGTCGCGGTGATCGAGAACGGCATGCTGCAGGAACTGCACATCGAGCGCGGTTGGCGCCGGGGTGTGGTCGGCAACATCTACAAGGGCAAGGTGCAGCGGGTCATGCCGGGCATGCAGGCGGCCTTCGTCGAAGTGGGGCTGGACCGCGCTGCGTTCCTGCACGCCAACGACGTGGTGCGGCCGGCGCCGGTGGCCAGTGCCGACACCGAGAACACGACCCTGCCGCCGCCGTCCAGCGTGCCGATCGTGGAGCTGCTGCGCGACGGCCAGGACATCGTGGTGCAGGTGGTGAAGGATCCGATCGGGACCAAGGGCGCACGCCTGACCACCCAGATCAGCATCCCCTCGCGCTACATGGTGCTGCTGCCGCAATCGAAGGTCGTGGGCGTGTCGGCACGTATCGAGGACGAAGGCGAGCGCGCACGGCTGAAGGCGCTGGTGACCGAACTGTCGGCCCAGCACGGCGGCTACGGCTACATCGTGCGCACCAATGCCGAGGGCCAGCCGGCCGAGGCCATCGCCGAAGACATCGCCTACCTGTCACGGGTGTGGAACGTGGTCGAGCGCCGCGGCCGCGAGGCGGCGTCGTGCAGCAACATCTATGAAGACCTGAGCCTGCCGCTGCGCTCGGTGCGCGACCTGATCCGCAAGGACGTGGACAAGGTGAAGGTGGACTCGAAGGAGACCTTCGCCCAGCTGCAGGCCTTCGTGGCCAAGTACATGCCGGTGCTGGCCGAGAAGATCGAGCTGTACAGCGGTGATCGTCCGATCTTCGACATGTTCGGGGTCGAGGACGAGATCGGCCGTGCGCTGGACAAGCAGGTGCCGCTGAAGTCCGGTGGCTACCTGGTGATCGACCAGACCGAGGCGATGACCACGATCGACGTCAATACCGGCTCGTTCCTCGGCCAGCGCAACCTGGAAGAGACGGTGTTCCGCACCAACCTGGAGGCCGCGCAGGCGGTGGCCAGGCAGCTGCGCCTGCGCAACCTGGGCGGCATCATCATCATCGACTTCATCGACATGGATGACGCCGAGCATCGCCGCCAGGTGCTGCGTACCCTGGAAAAGGCGCTGGCCCGCGACCACGCCAAGACCACGGTGTACGACTTCTCGCCGCTGGGGCTGGTGGAGATGACCCGCAAGCGCACGGTGGAAAGCCTGGAGCGCCAGCTGTCGGAGACCTGCCCGCAGTGCAGTGGCCGCGGCACCATCAAGACCACCGAAACGGTGACCTACGAAATCTTCCGCGAGATCACCCGTGCGGTGCGTCAGTTCGATGCCGCGCGCCTGCTGGTGATCGCCTCCAGCAAGGTGGTGGCGCGGATCACCGATGAGGAATCCACGGCGGTGGCAGAGCTGGAGGAGTTCCTCGGCAAGAGCATCCGCTTCCAGGCGGATGAGCAGTACCTGCAGGAGCAGTTCGATGTTGTTCTGCTCTGATCCAGGCCGACTGTCTGCTTTCGGTGGCCGATGAGCGCGCCGCCGCGCCTGCGACTGCGAAGGATCCGCCGTCATTTCATCGCCGCATGCGCGGTCGGCCTGGTCGGGCTTGCCCTGCTGGTCGGCACCCTCAGCCAGCTGCTGCCGCTGGCTGAGCGCCATCCGGACAGGATCGCGGCCTGGCTGAGCGCGCGCGCCGGACAACCGGTGCGCTTCGAACGCCTGGACACCACCTGGACCCGACGCGGTCCATTGCTGCAGTTGAAGGGCCTGCGCATCGGCGCGGGCCAGGGCCTGGCCATCGGCGAAGCCGAAGTGCTGGTGTCGATGTACAGCGGTCTGTTGCCGGGCCGCTCGCTGACCGAACTGCGCCTGCGCGGCCTGGCACTGGATCTGCAGCAGGCTGCCGATGGGCGCTGGTCGGTGCGTGGCCTGCCGCAGTCCAGTGCAGGCGGCGATCCGTTGGATGCGTTGCGCCGGCTGGGCGAACTGCAGGTGATTGGCGGTCGCCTGGGCGTGCATGCGCCTGCGCTGGGCGTCGACGCCAGCCTGCCACGCATCGATCTGCGCCTGCGCGTGGATGGCGACCGCCTGCGGGTGGGCGTGCGTGCCTGGGCACAGACCGATACCTTGCCGCTGACCGCGGTGCTGGACCTGGATCGCCAGCGCGGCAACGGCCAGGCATGGCTCGGTGCCGACCCGATTGATTTCCGCGCCTGGTCGCCGTTGCTGGCTGCCGGTGGCATGCGCCTGCGCGAGGGCAAGGGCGAACTCAACCTGTGGCTGACCCTGCGGGATTTCGCGCCGGTGGCGCTGACCACCGATTCGGACCTGCGCGATCTGCGTATCGAAGGCGCGCCGATGCCCGGCATCGCGGGTCCGCAGATGCAGCTGCAACGGCTGCAGGCGCGCCTGCGCTGGCAGCGGACCGCAGACGGTTGGGCGCTGCAGGTGCCGCGCCTGCGCCTGCAGGCCGATGGCGGCCAGCAGCAGCTGGATGGCCTGCACGTGCGGCTGGGCAAGCAGATGCAGGTGCAGGCCGGGGCGGCGCAGGCGGGTCTCGCGCTGCGCGCGCTGTCACTCAGCGACCGGCTGGATGCGGGCCTGCGCCATTGGCTGTACCTGGCCAAGCCGCAGCTGGACGTGGCGCAGCTGCAGGTGCGCGGTCAGCAGGATGGCCCGTTGTGGGTACAGGGCGAACTGCAGTCGCTGGGCTTCGCCAGCGTGGGCAACTCGCCGGGCCTGCGTGGCCTGGGCGGCCGCTTCGAGGGCGATGCCGATGGCTTCAGCCTGCAGCTGCAGCCGCAACGCCAGCTGCAGTTCGATTGGCCGACCGGTTTCGGCGTGCGCCATGACCTGCACCTGGCCGGGCAGATCGTCGGTTGGCGCGACGAGGGCGGTGGCTGGCGCATCGGCACCCCGGCGATGCGCGTGGAAGGCACCGACTACGCCGCCGACGTGCGCGGTGGGCTCTGGTTCCAGGGCGATGGCACCCGGCCGTGGATGCAGCTGGCGGCCAAGCTGGACGACGTGCCGATGACCGCCGCCAAGCGTTTCTGGATCCATTCCAAAATGAGCAAGGGCGCCACCGACTGGCTGGACATGGCCTTGGCCGGTGGCCAGGTGCGCAACGGCATCGGCCTGGTCAGTGGTGACCTGGACGACTGGCCGTTCGACAACAACGATGGCCGCTTCGAGGCCACCGGCCACATCACCAACGGTGACATCCGCTTCCAGCACGATTGGCCGTTGATGAGTCAGGTGGACGCCGATGTCGCCTTCATCGGCCCCGGCTTCCACATGCAGGGCCGCGGCGATCTGGCCGGCGTAGCGGTACAGAAGTTCGAAGCCGGCATCCAGGATTTCGGCCAGCAACCCCTGTACGTGCGCGCCGACAGCCAGGGCGATGCCGGCAAGCTGCTGGCAATGCTGCGGCAGAGCCCGCTGCACAAGGAATACGGCGACACCCTGGACAACCTCGCGGCAAGCGGCCCGGCCAACGTGCATTTCGATCTGCTGCAACCGCTGCACCATGACCAGGGCGGCGGCCACCTGCAGGGCACGGTGGACCTGGCCGGGCTGAAGCTGGTCGACAAGCGCTTCCAGCTGGAATTCGACAACATGCGCGGGCAGGCCCGCTACAGCAACGCCGGCTTCGCCGCCGAGGAGCTGACCGTGCGCCACCTCGGCCAGGACGGCCGGCTGAGCCTGCGCGCCGGTGGTTTCGTACGTGACCCCAAACTGGCCTTCGAATCGGAACTGGCCGCCACGCTCGATGCGGGCGTGCTGATCGACCGCGCACCGGAAATGGCGTGGCTGAAGCCGTACATCAATGGCACCTCGCCGTGGACCATCGCGGTGAACCTGCCGAAGGTCGCGCCGGGTGCGCCAGCGCCGCCGAGTGAGCTGCGCCT
>NZ_QAIJ01000134.1:0-8252 GCF_003060985.1 Stenotrophomonas sp. HMWF023 | reverse complement strand
CCCGCCTGGACCTGCCGGCGCCGCTGCAGAAGCCGGCCAGCGAGCCGCTGCCGACCACCGTGGCCGCGCAGTTGCCGATGGGCGCTGGTCGCATCGACGTGGCATTCGGCCAGCGTCTGGCGCTGGCCGCGCGCAGCCACAACAACCAGACCGGCGTGCAGGTCACCCTGGGCAGCGACCGTGTTGACCGCGAACCGCCGCCCAGCGGGCTGACCATCAATGGCCGCAGCCCGACGCTGGATGCGCTGGAATGGATCGGCCTGGCCCGTGGCGCCGGTGGCGATGGCGATCCGATGCCGCTGCGCGCAGTGGACGTGCAGGTCGGCCAGCTGATGCTGATCGGTGGTGTGTTCGAGCAGACCCGGCTGCAACTGCACCCCGGCCCGCAGGCGCTGGACGTGCGCCTGGATGGCCCCTCGCTGGCCGGCAAGTTGAACGTACCCAACGCCGATGGCGGCACCATCAGCGGCCAGCTCGATCGCGTGTATTGGCAATCATTGCCGACCCTTGCCGGTGCCACGGCGGCACCGGCACGGGTGCAGGCCGGTGCCGACGACATGGACCCGGCCAAACTGCCGCCGTTCGCGCTGGACATCGCCGATCTGAAGTTCGGCAAGGTCGTGCTGGGCCAGGCAGTGCTGCGTACGCGGCCGGTTGCCAATGGCCTGAGCGTGGAAGAACTGCGCTTCCGTGCCCCCAGCCAGGAGATCGACATCCGTGGCCGTTGGCTCGGCAAGGGCGGCGGCTCGCGCACCGCGCTTGATGCGCAGGTGCGCAGTGAAGACCTCGGCGGGTTGCTGCAGAACCTCGACTACGGCGGCCAGCTGCGCGGCGGCTCCGGCCACGCCCAGCTGCAGGCGTCGTGGCCCGGTGGTCCTTCCGATTTCCAGCTGGGCAACCTGCAGGGCCAGCTCGATGTGAACGCCCGCAATGGCCAGTTGCTGGAGCTGGAACCGGGTGCCGGCCGCGTGCTGGGCCTGCTCAGCGTCGCCCAGCTGCCGCGACGGCTGATGTTCGACTTCCGCGATTTCTTCTCCAAGGGCTTCGCGTTCAACCAGGTCGAGGGCAGCGTGCAGTTCGGCGAGGGCATGGCGCGTACCGACAAGGTGCTGATCGAAGGGCCGGCCGCGAACATCACCATCCGTGGCGAGGCCGACCTGCGCAAGCAGCAGTTCGACCAGACCATCGACGTCAACCCGCGCGCGGGCAACCTGCTTACCGTGGTCGGCGCGGTGGCCGGCGGCCCGGTAGGCGCCGCGCTGGGCGCCGCCACCAATGCGGTATTGTCCAAGCCACTGGGCGAGATCGGCGCCCGCACCTACAAGGTGACCGGCCCGTGGAAGGAGCCCAAGGTGGAAGTGATCGAGCGCAGCCGCGAACGCGCGCCAGCGCCGGCACCGCCGCCGCGCATACAACCATTGCCGGCCGTGCCGCCGACCGTCACCGAACCGCCGCCGCGCTGAGCCCGGCGTCCCCGTTTACCCCGGCGGACTTGCCTGGCCGCCTTCACACCCCCAGATCGAGACCATGACTGACAACGCCCTGACGCTTGCCCAAGATCGCCTGTTGCGCCCCGGTGGCCTGGATACCGCTGGCCTGGAGCGCACCTTCGGCCAACTGCTCGGCCCCGGTGTGGACTTCGGCGACCTGTATTTCCAGCATGCCCGGCGCGAAAGCTGGAGCGTGGAAGACGGCATCGTCAAGGACGGCGCCCATTCCATCGAGCAGGGCGTGGGCGTGCGCGCGATTGCCGGCGAGAAGACCGGCTTTGCCTATTCCGATGACATCCACGCCGGTGCACTGCTGGCGGCGGCGCAGTCGGCACGTGCGATCTCGCGCGAAGGTGGCGCACAGACCGGACGCTCGCTGCTGCGCGGCGATGCGCGCGTGCTGTATCCGGCATTGGACCCGATCGACGGCATCGGCAACGAAGCCAAGGTCGAGGTGCTCAAGCGCCTGGACGGTTACCTGCGCGCGGCCGACCCGCGTGTGAAGCAGGTGATGGTCAGCCTGTCCGGTGGCGTCGATACCGTGCTGGTTGCCCGCACCGATGGTGTGCTGGGCGCCGACGTGCGCCCGCTGGTGCGCTTGAACGTGCAGGTGATCGTTGAACAGAACGGTCGCCGTGAGTCGGGCTATTCCGGCGGCGGTGGTCGCTACGGCTATGAAGTGCTGTTTGCCGATGGCCGCCCGGAAGCCTTCGCCCGCGAGGCGCTGCGGCAGGCATTGGTGAACCTGGAGGCGGTGCCGGCACCGGCCGGGGTGATGCCGGTGGTGCTGGGGCCGGGCTGGCCGGGCGTGCTGCTGCACGAGGCGGTCGGCCATGGCCTGGAAGGTGACTTCAACCGCAAGGGCACCAGTGTCTACGCCGGCAGGATCGGCGAGCGCGTGGCTGCCCCGGGCGTGACCATCGTCGACGACGGCACCCTGGATGGGCGGCGTGGTTCACTCAACATCGATGACGAAGGCCATCCCACCCAGTGCACCACCCTGATCGAGGACGGCATCCTGGTCGGCTACATGCAGGACAGCCTCAACGCGCGGCTGATGGGCGTGGCGCCGACCGGCAACGGCCGTCGCGAATCGTTCGCGCACATGACCATGCCGCGCATGACCAACACCTACATGCGCGCCGGCCAGCATGACCCGGAAGAAATGATCCGTTCGGTGAAGAAGGGCCTGTACGCGGTCAATTTCGGCGGCGGCCAGGTCGACATCACCAGCGGCAAGTACGTGTTCTCGGCCACCGAGGCCTACCTGATCGAAGATGGCCGGATCACCGCACCGGTGAAGGGCGCGACCCTGATCGGCAACGGCCCGGAAACCATGCAGAAGGTGCGCATGGTCGGCAACGACCTGGCCCTGGACGAGGGCGTGGGCATCTGCGGCAAGGACGGGCAGAGTGTGCCGGTCGGTGTCGGCCAGCCTTCGCTGCTGATCGAGGGCATCACCGTCGGCGGTACCCAGGCCTGAGCACGGCGATGGCCACAGCCACCGCCATGCCCGACGGGGACTCAGTCCTCGTCGGCGTCGTCGACCGGCGCGTCCGCCTCGACATCCTCACCGGATGCCTTCAGGCCCAGCGCGGCCGGCAGCATCAGCGCGCGCAGCACCTGGAAGATTTCGCGGTAGGCGCGCGGCGGCTTGTTCTTGGCCTTTTCGGCCTGGGCGTTGCGCACCAGCGTGCGCAGCTGCTGGCGGTCGGCCTGCGGGTAATCGTTGAGCAGTGCGGCCAGCGCGGTGTCGCCCTCGTTCATCAGGCGTTCGCGCCAGTCTTCGGCACGGTGCATCATCGCCACTTCGCGGCGACCGGTATCGCTGTTGGCGTCCAGCGCATCGCGGATCGCGTCCAGCGCGGCATCGTCCTCGCGGCGCATGTGCTTGGCCAGGAACGCCAGCTGCCGCTTGTGCGCGATATGGGCGGTGATCCGCTTGCATTCGGCGATGTGCGGCAGCAGGTCCTCCGGGATCGGCAGGCGCGCCAGCTGGGCCGGGGTCAGCGACACCAGCTTCTCGCCCAGGGCCAGGACGTCGAGCGCATCGCGCCGGTTCTGGCTGCGGCTCTTGTCGTGGAATTCACCGGTTTCTTCGTCGCGTCCGCGCATCGTCCATACCTGATTTCAAAAAAAGTCGCCCGGCGTGATGCCGGGCCCAACCCGTACAGGATAAAGCATTGAACGTGATCGCCCCTGAAGTTGCCGTCGGCGACGACAGCCCGGCCCGGCTGGAACGGCTGGCCGACATCTCCCAGCAGCTGCTGCAGCGTGCCCGCGCGCTGGGCGCCAGCCAGGCCGAGGTCAGCTGCAGCGAAGACCGCGGGCTGGAGGTCAATGTGCGTCTCGGCGAGGTCGAGACCGTGCAGTCCACCCGTGACCGCGGCATTGCCGTGACCGTCTACTTCGGCCAGCGCAAGGGCAGTGCCAGCACCGCCGACCTGCATGAGGCCAGCCTGCTGGCCACCGTCGAGCAGGCCTGCGCGATCGCCCGTCATACCGAGGACGACCCGGCCGCCGGCCTGGCCGAGGCCGGGTTGATGGCCCGCGACTTCCCCGAACTGGACGGCTGGCACCCCTGGGAGCTGCAGGCCGACGAGGCGGTGGACCTGGCACTGGCCTGCGAGGCAGCGGGCCGCGAAGCCGATGCGCAGATCCGCAATTCCGATGGCGCCTCGGTGTCGAGCATGCAGAGCGTGTCGGTCTACGCCAATTCGCACGGGTTCATCGGCCGCGAGCGTGGTACCCATCATTCGATCGGCTGTGCGCTGATCGCCGGCACCGGCGATGGCATGCAGCGCGACGGCTGGTACACCGGCGCACTGGCTCGCGAGGACCTGGAAGATCCGGCGAGCGTCGGTCGCCGCGCCGCAGAGCGCACGATCGCTCGCCTGCAGCCACGCTCGCTGCCAACCGGCAGCATGCCGGTGCTGTACGCGCCGGAAGTAGCGCGCAGCCTGGTGGGCCATCTGCTGTCGGCGGTCTCCGGCGGCGCACTGTACCGCCAGGCCAGCTTCCTGCTGGACAGTGTCGACCAGCAGCTGTTCCCCGGCTGGATGCAGATCGAGGAGCTGCCACACCTGCGCCGCGGCCTGCGCTCGGCCGCCTTCGACGGCGACGGTGTGGCCACGCGTGCGTCGGCCCTGGTCCGTGACGGCGTGCTGCAGCGCTACGTGCTGGGCAGCTATTCGGCACGCAAGCTGGGCCTGCAGACCACCGCCAATGCCGGCGGCGTGCACAACCTGCAGCTGGCGGCCAACGCCGGTTCGCTGCAGGAGATCGCCGCGCAGATGGGCAACGGCCTGCTGGTGACCGAGCTGATGGGGCAGGGGGTGAACGGGGTGACCGGCGACTACTCGCGCGGCGCCGGCGGCTTCCGCGTGGAGAACGGCCAGATCCAGTATCCGGTGGACGGCATCACCATCGCCGGCAACCTGCGGGACATGTTCATGGCCATCGAGGCGGTCGGCAGCGACGTCGATCCGCGCTCGCACATCCGCACCGGCTCGATCCTTGTGGGACGGATGACGATCGCCGGCAATGATTGATGCCATTGATGGCGTAAGCTAGGCCCGCCTGACGCGACCGGCTTGCCGCCGGTCGGTCAAGACCACCCAATAAAAAGGAGTTTTGTCGTGAGCGAATTCGAGAACGTCCCGGCGGCGAGCAGCGTGCCTGCCGACCAGCGCACCATGGCCCTGGCAGCGCACCTGCTGGGCATCTTCACCGGTTTCATCGGCGCCCTGGTCATCTGGCTGATCAACAAGGATGACGCCAGCAAGGCCTTCGTCACCGACCAGTCGAAGGAAGCGCTGAACTTCCAGATCACCGTCGCCATCGCGATGTTCGCCTGCATCATCCTGACCTTCGTGGTCATCGGTGCGTTCCTGGCGCCGATCGTCGGCCTGCTCAGCCTGGTCTTCAGCATCATCGCTGCGGTGAAGGCGAACAACGGCGAGACCTACCGTTACCCGTTCGCGCTGCGCCTGATCAAGTAAGCGGTAACGAGCAACGACGCAAAAAGAAACGCCCGGCAATGCCGGGCGTTTCCGTGTGTGGCGCGCATGGTAGCGCCGGGCCATGCCCGTCGAGCGCGCAGCGCGGCAGCTCCATTGCTGCGATCAGTGGTCGCGTTCCACCGCCAGCGTGGCCAGCGCGCGCAGCGCATCGGCTTCTTCGTGATAGCCCGCCAGCGCCTGCTGCATGTGCGCGGACAGTTCGCGCAGCTGCGCCTTGGCGCCGTCCATGCCGAGCAGGGCAGGGAAGGTGCTCTTGTCCTGGGCCTGGTCCTTGCCGGCGGTCTTGCCCAGCTGCTCGGAACTGGCTTCGACATCGAGGATGTCATCGCGGACCTGGAAGGCCAGGCCGAGCGCATCGGCGAAACCGTCGAGCTGGGCCAGCACGGGTTCGGGCGCATCACCGCACAGTGCACCCATGCGCACCGCAGCGCGGATCAGTGCACCGGTCTTCAGCGCATGCATGCGGGTGAGCGCTGCCAGCGACTGCTGCTGGCCGGTGGCATCGATATCCAGTGCCTGGCCGCCGCACATGCCGGCCGCGCCGGAGGCACGGGCCAGGGTCTGCAGGCACGCCACGCGCAATGCCGCCGGCAGCGGCGCATCGGCCAGCAGGCCGAATGCACGGGTCTGCAGGGCGTCACCGGCGAGGATGGCGGTGGCTTCGTCGAAGGCGATGTGGGTGGTGGGCTTGCCACGGCGCAGGGCATCGTCGTCCATGGCCGGCAGGTCGTCGTGCACCAGCGAATAGGCGTGGATCAGCTCCACTGCCATCGCTGCGGCATCGAGCTTGTCCAGCGGGGCACCGAACACCTGGCCGGCGGCGTAGACCAGCAAGGGGCGCATGCGCTTGCCGCCACCGAGCACGGAATAGCGCATTGCCTGGTGCAGGCGTTGCGGGGCTTCGGCCGGCGAGGGCAGGGCGGCGTCGAGCTGGCTTTCGATACGGTCGCGCCAGCGCGCGAACAACGCCTCAGCCGTCATGGCTGGGCGGATCGAAGGGTTCGGCGGTTTCGGGCTGGGCCGGATCGCTGAGCAGGCGCACGCGCAGCTCGGCCTGCTCCAGCGCCTGCTGGCACTGGCGGTACAGACCGACACCACGTTCGTAAGCACTGAGCGACGCTTCCAGGCTCAGCTCGCCGGTTTCCATCTGCTCCACCAGTTGTTCCAGCGATTCGAGCGACTGCTCGAACTGGGCGACCGGGGAGGCGTTTTCGGGGGACTTCTTGGCCATGCGACAAGTGTGGACGGCGCGCGCGCGAGGGTCAATTCACCAGCCGCCCGGATGCCACTGCAACTGTGCATTGCGTGCCTGCAGCCAGGCCTGCAGCGGCGCGGCAATGACTACGTCGGCGGCCGCCAGCAGCTGCTCTCGGTCGAACAGCAGGGGCAGCTGCGCGCGTCGCCAGGGCGCCAGGTGCTCGCGCTGCAGGCAGTCCTTCAACGCGGATGAATGCGTACGCCCCGGCAGCACGATGCGTTCGCCCCCTTGGCGGGCGCGCAGTTGCAGCGGGTGTTCGAAGCCGTCCGTGCCGAGCAGGCGCAGCTGGCCGCCGTCGGGCAGCAGCAGTGGCGCGCGGCCGTCCCACGCCGCCTGCCAGTCCTTCGGCAGTGACGGCAGCTCTGCCGGCAGCAGGTAGGCGTGCTGGCGCCACTGGCGGATGGCGTGCTGTTGCCAACGCACCTGCGATTGCCGATCGGCGTCGGCGACCATCAATTCGTTCTGTGCCTGCCGCAGTACGTGCGCCGGCAGCGGCGCTGCGTTGTGCTGGCGTACCCACGCACGCAGCACGCGCGCAGCACGTTCCGGTGCGACCTGGCGCAGCAGCTCCAGCGACAGCACCCGTGGTGCCACTTCCAGGTGAGCGAGCAGCTCGGCATCTTCTTCGTCGAGCAGCGCGCGGGTCTGCGCGCTATGCGCGGCGCTGCCAGCCAATGCGGCAGCGGCGTGTGGCCAGCGCTGGCGCAGCAGTGGCAGCACCCGCAGACGCAGGAAATTGCGGTCGGCGTGGTCTTCGCCGTTGCTGGGGTCTTCGATCCAATGCAGGCAGTGTGTGGTGGCGTAGGCCTGCAGCCCACTGCGAGGCACAGCGAGCAATGGCCGCCACAGCCGATGGCCATCGAGGTGGCTGTCAGCGGTCATCGCCGCCAGCCCATCGATGCCCGAGCCGCGCAACGCGCGCAGCAGGAAGGTCTCGGCCTGGTCATCCTGGTGCTGGGCCAGCGCCAGGGTTTCTGCAGCCTGCAACTCGGCGGTGAATGCCGCACGGCGTGCCAACCGGGCGGCACCTTCGATGCCATGCCCGCCCTCACGCGCGACCTGCACGCAGTGCACGGCCAGCGCGATGCCCAGCGCAGCACACTGCTGCTGGCAGTGGCGCACCCAATCATCGGCAGCGGGTTGCAGACCGTGGTGTACATGCACGGCACGCAGTGGCGTGCCGGCGGCCTGCGCCGATCGCCACAGCCAGTGCAGCAGCACGGTCGAATCCAGGCCACCGCTGTAGCCGACCAGCAGCGGTGCATCCAGCGGAACGAGGGTGGGGAAGGCAGTCACGGCGGCAAGTATAGGGTGGGTCGGCAGGGCTGCGCCTTGCACCTGCAGAGGCAACTGCTGGAGCAACAGCAACAGCAACAGCGGCATTCCGAGGGATGGCGGGGCACTGTGCGTTTGCGGGGACGCCGTAAACCCGTCCATGGGGGCTTGGTCGCGGCATCCATGCCGCTCACACCCCGCAAACCC
>NZ_QAIJ01000013.1:0-3432 GCF_003060985.1 Stenotrophomonas sp. HMWF023 | reverse complement strand
CCGCAGGCAATCCCCCGCTCATTCGTGGCATGAACCGGCGCAGCCAGATCCTGCGCCTGTTGATGCGCTACCGCCATTCCGGCGTGTTCTCCGGTATGAATCTGGACGCTGCCGGCAGCCACACCGATGTGCCGCCCGACGGCAACCCCGAGCAGTTCGTCAGTGACCTGGAAGCGCTGGGGCCAACCTTCGTCAAGCTCGGGCAGATGCTGTCCACCCGCCCGGACATGGTGCCGGTGGAGTTCGCCACCGCGCTGGAGCGGATGCAGGAGAAGGTGGCCGAGATCCCGGTCGAACGCATCCACGCCATCGTCGAGCAGGAGCTGGGCGCGCCGGTGAACAAGCTGTTCGCCGCATTCGATCCGCAGCCGCTGGGGTGCGCGTCCATCGCCCAGGTGCATCGCGCGGTGCTGCATGACGGCCGCGAGGTGGCGGTGAAAGTGCAGAAACCCGAAGTGGCCGCGCAGCTGCGTTCGGATCTGGAGGTGCTGCGCAGCTTCGCCCTGGCCGCCGACCACCTGACCCAGATCGGCCGCCGCGTGCGCCTGCGCGACTGGCTCAACGAGTTCTCCAAGACCCTGATGCAGGAGCTGGACTACCACGCCGAGGCCGAGAACCTGTCGCGCTTCGGTCGCCATCTGAAGCCGTTCCGTCGCCTGTGGATTCCGCAGCCGCTGTGGGATTACTGCAGTCATCGCGTGCTGACCATGGAACTGGCCAGCGGCGTACGCGTTGATGCCATTCCCGATGTACGCCGCACTGAACAGGCGATGGACCCGCTGGCGGCGGCGCTGATCCGCGGTTACCTGGACCAGATCTTCGTGCACGGCGAGATCCACGCCGACCCGCATCCCGGCAACCTGCGGGTGATGCCCGACGGGCGCCTGGCGATCTTCGATCTGGGCATGGTCGCGCACATGCCGCCGCGCCTGCGCGAGCGACTGCTGAAGATCCTGTTCGCCGCCGTCGATGGCCGTGGCGAGGAAGTGGCCGACGATCTGATCAGCATCAGCACCCGGCTGGAGGCGTTCGACGAGGAGCGTTACCTGCGCGAGACCGGCCAGCTGATCGCACGCTATGCGGCCAGCGCGAATTTCTCCGAAGGGCGCGTGGTGCTGGACATGGTGCGCATCGCCACCTCATCCGGATTGCGTACGCCGCCGGAGCTGAGCCTGCTCGGCAAGGCGTTGCTCAACCTTGAAACCGTATGCCGCCTGCTGGCACCGGACCTGGATACGCGGCGCATCGTCGAGCGCCAGTTGCAGCACGTGATGCGCGCGCGCCTGAAGAAATCGCTGTCAGCGGCCAACCTGGCCAGCGAAGCCATGGAGGTGCAGCAACTGCTGCGCGATGGACCACGCAAGCTGTCGGACATCATGGCGCTGTTGGCCGAGAACCGCCTGCAGATGAAGGTGACCGGGCTGGAAGAGTCGCGGTTGATGGAAAACCTGCAAAAGATCGCCAACCGTGTGGCCGCCGGCATCATCAGCGCGGCGTTGATCATGGCGGCGGCGATGATGATGAAGATCGATACCGGCTGGCATGTGCTCGGCTATCCCGCCATCGCCTTGGTGCTGCTGTTGATCGGCGTGGTGCTTGGGCTGGGCATCGTGACCAGCGCCTTGTTGTTTGATCGGCGCGCGCGTTCGCGCGAGGAACGCGGGCACCGGTAGTGGTGATGCGTGGTTGTATCCACGTGTCGCGCGGATCTACGCAAACAGCGTATTCATGCGGTTTTTAATGCAATCGAGCGTGAGTTTTCACGCTCGACTTACGTTCGCGGCGTGATCTCGCACGCGCGATTTCAACAAACATTTCAGTCAGGTTCGTGCATGCACTATCGGGTCATCGGCCTGTCATGCACATGTGCTTGCAGCAGCGCCGGTCGGATGGACACGCGTCGGTACGACGTCCATCGCCACCCCGTCACTGCCGAAGCTGCCCATGCTCTGGATTCTGCTGCTGTCGCTGTTGTTGTTGTCCTGGTTGTTCCTCGCGTCCGCAAAGTGGGTGTGGTGGAAAGCCGGCTTGTTCTCGCTGTTGCTGCTGGCGCTCAGTGCCTGGTGGCTGATCGACAAGCTGTCAGGTGACGGACTCAACGCCGCCACCCTGTACCACCTGGGTGCGGACATGGAAGGCGCCGGTGTCGCCGACTTCAAGGGCTATATCGCCGGCTTCATCGTGCTGGCGGCCGTGTCACTGCTGCCGCTGTTCGCTACGCGGGTGAAGCGTTGGCGCCGCCCCACGGCCGGTGGTGCGTGGTTTGCCGGTTTCGCCGCGTTGTGGGTGGCCACGATCATGATCAGCCCACTGGCGCGCGATGGCCAACGCCTGTACCAGCAGCTGCGCCCGGTGGATTTCGCCCGTATCGCCCCCGAATACCAGGTGCCCACGCAGGCCCTGCAGCGCCCACGCAACATCGTCTGGATCTACGGTGAGAGCCTGGAGCGCACCTATCTGGATGAGGCCGTGTTTCCCGGCCTGATGCCCAATCTCAACCGCTTGGCGGCCAAGTCGCTGGATGTACGCGGGCTGGCCTCGGCCGAAGGCGGCGGCTGGACCATCGCTGGTCTGGTGTCGTCGATGTGCGGCGTGCCGCTGACCACCTCGCAGGGCGATGAGAACAGCATGGACCGGATGGGCAGCTTCCTGCCCAAGGCCGTGTGCCTGGGCGACTACCTGAAGCAGCAGGGCTACACCAACCATTACCTGGGCGGCGCCAACGGCCAGTTCGCCGGCAAGGGACAGTTCCTGGCCAGCCATGGCTTCGACGAAGTGCATGACCTGGCGTGGTTCAAGCAGCAGAAGAAGATCGGCCGCATCCACTACTCGGCATGGGGCGTGCATGACGACGTGCTGCTGGACACTGCCTACCAGCGCTTCGAACAGCTGTCGCGGCAGGACGCACCGTTCATGCTCACCACGCTGACCATGGACACCCACCACCCGGCCGGGCATCTGCCGGTGGCCTGCAAAGGCACGCGTTACCAGAGCCAGCACGGCAACATCGGCATGCTCAATGCGCTGAAGTGCACCGACCGCCTGATCTCGCAGCTGGTCGAGCGCATCCAGGCCAGTCCGTATGGCAAGGACACGCTGATCGTGATCGCCTCCGATCACCTGGCCATGCCCAATGACCTCAGCCATATCCTGACCAGGCAGAAGCGCGAGAACCTGCTGCTGTTCCTGGGTGACGGCGTGGCCCCGCGCCAGCTGGCGGCCGAGGACGGCTCGACGCTGGATTCCGGTGCCACCCTGCTCAGCCTGCTCGATCCGAACCTGCAGACGATGGGCTTTGGCCGTTCGCTGCTGGACGACAAGCGTGCGCCGAGTGCCAGCGCCGCCGCGCGCCGCGATGGCGGCCGCGACTACCCGCAGTACCTCGCCTTCGCGCGCTCGCTGTGGTTGGGTGAACCGACGCGGCAGCTGAAG
>NZ_QAIJ01000133.1:30753-36224 GCF_003060985.1 Stenotrophomonas sp. HMWF023 | reverse complement strand
CCTGTGCGGTCAACAGCGCGGTGGCCCGCGCGGCATCACCACGGGACTGTGCGGTCTGTGCTGGGGTCGGGGTCGGGATGGCAGCCGGACTCACCGAAGATGCTGCGGGCAGTTGCGTCGGCGCAGGCGTCACCGCTGGTCGGCTGGCAGCCACCGCCGGACCATCGCCCGGCCACTCGATCACCAGCTTGGATTCATTGCCTTCACGCTGCATCTGCGGGCGGAAGGGTGCGACCGTCTCGGCCAGGTCGAATACGACACGGAATGTTCCCGGCACCGGCTGTCCGGTGCGCACCGCCGTGACCACGCCCTGCGGCGAGGGCATCTTCAGGTTGCGCACCGCGCTGGAATCGGGGAAATCGACCACCAGCCGGTTCGGACCGGCCAGCGACAGGGTCTTGTAGCCGCCACTGCCGACCAATGCGATTTCCGCACGGGTTCCGGTAGAACCGGTATTCAGCAGTACCTGACGGACCTCACCGGCCCACGCACTGACGCTCGCCAGACCAAGTCCGACGGCGGCACAGATGGCAATGAGTCGATTCCCCGGGCGCATGACTCAGGATTCAATCACCGCACTGAACGGAATGCAACACCTTTTTCCTTAATAATCCGTAACCTGCCGGTGTTTGTTCTCGTCAGCCGACAGAAAGGGCCTGCAAGTCGCCACCTTCGGGAAGCCGCGACAGCCATTCACGTCCCGCGTCGCTGATGCCAGTGAGACGCACGCGGCGCCCCTGCCCTTCAATCTCCAGCGCGACCACCAGATCGGTGGGCGGCAGTGCACCGGCACCGCGCTCGGGCCATTCGACCAGCCACAGCACGGCGCTGCCTTCGTCCAGCCCAAGGAAATCCAGCTCGCCGGCCTGGCCGATGCGATACAGGTCCAGGTGCCAGGCTTCGCCGCCACTGGACAACGGATAGCGCTCGACCAGCGTGTAAGTGGGGCTGCGGATTGCGCCCTGCACGCCAAGCGCCCGCAGCAGCGCGCGTGCCGTGGTCGATTTGCCGGCGCCAAGATCGCCGCGCAGTTCGACCAGCGCCTGCGCTGGACGGGTGGCTGCCAGCCATTGCCCCAGCAGTTCGGTGGCGTCGCTGTCAGCAAGGAAGAATTCGGTCATCGGGAACATTCCGGGTTGGCCAGCCGCCGCAGGGGCGCCAGCAGATCAGTGGGAAGCAGGCCGCGCGCACCGTCGGCAGCGACGACATCACCCGCCAGGGCATGCAGCAGCGCACCGCCGGCCGCCGCATCGAATGCAGACAGGCCCTGCGCGCGCAGGCTGGCGATGATGCCGGTCAACAGGTCACCCATGCCACCTACCGCCATTCCCGGGTTGCCGGCAGCAATCAGTCGAGGTGCGTGGCCGGGCGCGGCGACGATGCTGCCAGCGCCCTTCAGCACCACCACCGCGTGATAGCGCTCGGCCAGCGCCTGCGCACTGCCGTAGCGATCAGCCTGGATGGCCGCCGTGGTGGTTTCCAGCAAGCGCGCGGCTTCGCCGGGGTGCGGGGTCAGGATCGCATCGGCCAGCGCATGCGCATCCTGCGCCAGCAGGTTCAGCGCATCGGCGTCGATCACCAGTGGCAGGCCCGACTGCAGGACACGCGCATACAACGCGCGCGCCCATTCGTCCTGGCCCAGGCCAGGGCCGATCGCCACGACCTTGGCTTTTGCCAGCAGTGCGGGCAGCGCAGCGCCATCTTCCAGCGCATGCGTCATCGCCTCAGGCAACCTGGCCAGCAGCGGGCCGACATGATCCTGACGCGTACCGATGCTCAACAGACCTGCGCCAGCACGCAGCGCGGCTTCGGCGGCCATGGCGATGGCACCACCGCCGCCATGGTTGCCGCCCACGCACAGCACATGGCCGGAATCACCCTTGTGGCTGTTGGCACGGCGCGGCGGCAGCAGATCCGGCAGGCGCGACTGCGTCCAGCACTCTGCAGCGGCAACTACACCCTGCCAGGCCTCGTCGGGCAGCGTCAGCGGTGCCAGCTGTCTGCGCCCGGTGTATTCCAGCGCGTCGCCGGTGTACAGGCCACGATGGGCGACGATGAACTGCAAGGTCAGGGCTGCGCGCACGGCTACGCCCGGCACGCAGCCACGGTCGGCATCGACACCGCTGGGCACATCCAGCGCCAACACCGGTGCCCGCTGCGCGTTCATCGCCTCGATCAAGGCCTGCGCCGCACTGCTTGGTGCGCGGGCGAAGCCGAGGCCGAACAGGGCGTCAACCCATACATCGGCCTGGGCCAGTTCGCCGTTGAAATCAGCGACGGTTCCCCCGGCGGACCTGAAATCCGTTGCGGCGCGCTGCGCCAATGGCGTGGAAGACGGGCTGCCCGGCAGCGCGACCACCTGAACCTGCAGCCCCGCCTGCAGCGCATGGCGGGCCAGCACGTAACCATCGCCGCCATTGTTGCCGCTGCCAACAACCACGCCGATCCGCCGCGCCTGTGGCCATTGCTGCAGCAGGCATTGCCAGGCCGCCTGTCCCGCCTGGGCCATCAGGCCCCAGCCACCATCGCCCGCCAGCGTGGAGGCCTGGGCATCGAGCATGCGTGCGGCACGGGAATCGAACAGATCGGCAAGGTTGGCCATGCAGGGATTTTATACTGGTGCACATGTCCCCCGTCCCTGCCCCCCTCGATCCGGCCCTGGCCGTACAGCGCATCCGCGACCTCGCGCGTGCGCATGGCTTCCAGCGCTGCGGTATCGCCGGCATCGAACTGGGCGAGGATGAGGCGCACCTGGCCGACTGGCTGGGCCAGGGCCTGTACGGCACGATGGACTGGATGGCCCGCCATGGCACCCTGCGCGCTCGCCCGGCAGAGCTGCTGCCCGGCACGGTGCGGGTGATCTCGGTGGGCATGGACTACAGCCACAAGGATGACACCGAGGCCTGGGCCACGTTGGCAGATCCGGGTCGCGCCTATGTGGCGCGCTACGCGCTCGGCCGCGATTACCACAAGCTGATGCGCAACCGCCTGCAGAAGCTGGCCACGCAGATCAACGATGAGGTGGCGCCGCTGGGCTACCGCGTGTTCGTCGACTCGGCGCCGGTGCTGGAGCGCGCACTGGCACGCAACGCGGGACTGGGCTGGATCGGCAAGCACACCTGCCTGATCGACCGCCACGGCGGCTCGTGGTTCTTCATCGGCGAGATCTACATCGATATCCCGCTGCCGATTGATACGCCGGCCAGCGCCCACTGCGGCACCTGCACCCGTTGCATCGACGTCTGCCCGACCCAGGCCATCACCGGCCCGCAGCGCCTGGATGCGCGCCGCTGCATTTCCTACCTGACCATCGAGCATGACGGCGCGATCCCCGTGGAGATGCGACCACTGATCGGCAACCGCATCTATGGCTGCGACGACTGCCAGCTGGTCTGCCCCTGGAACAAGTTCGCCAAGCGCACCGACGAGGCCGACTTCCGCGCGCGCAATAACCTGGACACCGCGCGCCTGGACCAGTTGTTCGCGTGGGACGAAGCTGAATTCCTGCGCCGTACCGAAGGCAGCCCGATCCGCCGCAGCGGCCACGAGCGCTGGCTGCGCAACATCGCCGTGGCGCTGGGCAATGCGTCGACCACGGCAGAGACGCTGTCGGCACTGCAGACACGCGCCGAGGATGCTTCACCCGTGGTCCGCGAACACGTGCAATGGGCACTGGGCCAGCACGGCCTGCGCTGACGTGCGATCCTGAGGCCCCTGCTCCATCTGCCCCACGCCGTAACCATGCAGCCACGCAACAACGACGTCTTCACCCCCAGCCAGCTCAACACCCTCGCCCGCGACCTGCTGGAAGGCAGCTTCCCTGCGATCTGGGTCGAAGCCGAACTGGGCAGCGTGGCGCGCCCGGCGTCCGGCCATCTGTACTTCACCCTGAAGGACGCGCGTGCACAGTTGCGCGCTGCGATGTTCAGGATGAAGGCGCAGTACCTGAAGTTCGTGCCGCGCGAGGGCATGCGCGTGCTGGTGCGCGGCAAGGTGACCCTGTACGACGCCCGGGGCGAGTACCAGATGGTGCTGGACCACATGGAGGAAGCCGGCGAAGGTGCACTGCGCCGCGCGTTCGAGGAACTGAAGGCGCGGCTGGAGGCCGAGGGTCTGTTCGACCCGGCGCGCAAGCGGCCGATGCCGGCCCATGTGCAGCGCCTGGCGGTGATCACCTCGCCCACCGGTGCCGCCGTGCGCGATGTGCTGAGCGTGCTCGGCCGCCGCTTCCCGTTGCTGGAAGTGGATCTGCTGCCGACCCTGGTACAGGGCGCGACCGCTGCCGCGCAGATCACCCGCCTGCTGCAGGCCGCCGATGCCAGCGGCCGCTACGACGTGATCCTGCTGACCCGCGGCGGTGGCTCACTGGAAGACCTGTGGGCGTTCAACGATGAAGCCCTGGCCCGTGCAATCGCCGCCAGCCGCACGCCCGTTGTATCGGCGGTGGGTCACGAAACCGACTTCAGTCTCAGCGATTTTGCCGCTGACCTGCGCGCACCGACGCCATCGGTGGCCGCAGAACTGCTGGTACCCGATCAGCGCGACCTGGCCCTGCGCCTGCGCCGCAACGCGGCACGCATGGTGCAGCTGCAACGCCACGCCCTGCAGCAGGCCATGCAGCGCGCCGATCGTGCCCTGCTGCGTTTGAATGCACAGAGCCCGCAGGCACGGCTGGATCTGCTGCGCCGACGCCAGCTGGACCTCGGGCGTCGACTGCATGCGGCGCACAACCAGCAACAGGAGCGTCGCGCGGCCCGCCTGCGCCACGCCGCCGCAGTGTTGCGAGGTCATCATCCGCAACGGCAGATGGAGGCACTGCGACGTCGCCTTGCCGCGCTGGGCGGGCGCCCGCAAGCGGCGCTGCAGCGACTGCTGCAACGTGATGCACTGCGCCTGCGTGGCCTTGCACGTTCGCTGGAAGCCGTCAGTCCGCTGGCGACCGTCGCCCGTGGCTACAGCATCGTGACCCGTGCAGACGACGGCGCGCTGGTGCGTCGGGTCGAGCAGGTGCAACCGGGTGACGCACTGCAGGCCCGCGTCGGCGACGGCGTGATCGATGTCCAGGTGACGGCAGTCAAGTAAGGGTTGTTCGGCAGGGCTGCGCCCTGCACCTGCAGAGGCTTCAAGCCAAGCCAAGGCAAGGCAACAGCAACAGCAACGGCAAATGCAACGGCCGGCTCTGGATTGTCTGTGGGCTTGGCGGGGCGGTGTCGGATTGCGGGGACGCCGTGAACCCATCCATGGGGGCTTGGCCGCGGCATCCATGCCGCGGACACCCCGCAATCCGACACCGCCCCACCTTCGACAGTTTCCCGGTGACGGTTGGCCCATCCATGCCATGCGTGGATGAATCTCCATCGAAATCGAATATTTCGAATTGAAATCGAAAAGCATCCACGCATGGCGTGGATCTACGTGTCGACCAAGGTCGACATCCACCAAGAGCAGGCAATGCCATTCCAACAGATCGT
>NZ_QAIJ01000133.1:15618-30737 GCF_003060985.1 Stenotrophomonas sp. HMWF023 | reverse complement strand
GGCGTGAGCGCCATGGATGGCGCGACCGAGCTTACAGGGACGTACTTGCAGCGTCCCCCGCAACCGGACCCACCCCGCCATCCCTCAGGAAACCCGCTTCTGCCGTTGCTTCGGCCGTTGCCGTTGTTTCTGCGGGTGCAGGGCGCAGCCCTGCCGAACCACCCTTTACCTGGCCTGCTCGCAGAACTTCTGCCGGTACTCCAGTGCCTTCGGCATCAACGCCTGCAGGTTCTGGATACGGGTACCCGGATTGGGGTGGGTCGAGGAAAACTCCGGCGGCGACTGGCCGCCACCCGCCTGGCCCATCCGCTGCCACAGCGGCACCGCCTCGCGCGGGTCGAAACACGCCGCCGCCGCCAGCATCAGGCCCACTTCGTCAGCCTGCGTCTCGTGGCTGCGCGCATACGGCAACAGATAGCCGTAGCCCATCGCCGACATCATCATCTGCTGCTGCTGCGCATCCATGCCACTGGCGGCGCCGGCCACCTGGCCGATCTGGGTCAGCTTCTGCTGGGCCATGCGCTGTGCACCGTGCCGCAGCAACGCATGGGCGATTTCATGGCCCATCACCACCGCCATCGCATCGCGGGTGCGCGCGACCGGAATCAGCCCCGTGTACACGGCCATCTTGCCGCCGGGCAGACAGAACGCATTGGCCTGTTCGGACGGAATCACATTCACTTCCCACTCGAAGTCGCGTGCGAAGTGTGCAGGTTGCAGCCCGTGTTCCTGCGCCAGCGCGGTCTCGACCACGTCCACCTTGGCGATCAGTCGCTCGGCAATCGCCCGGACATCCTGCGAGACCTGTTCGTTCGGGCCCAGCGGGCGCTCCTGCGACAGGATCTGCTGGTAGGCCTGCAGGCCCAGAGCCTTCTCCTGGCTGGCGTCCAGGCTGCTGTCGATCAGCACCTTCTCGCCGGTATAGGGGTCGACCGCACGGTTGGAGAACCAGTAGAACGCCGCATAGCCGGCGGCCAGCAGCAGCACCCACCAGCGGATGTTGCCGAACAGGCCACGCCGCTGCTGCGGCGAGCGGGAAAAAGGATCATTGCGCATCGGCAGGTCTTCCGGCTGACCCCGCCGGCCGGCGGGCACGGCGCAATCTTAGTGCGACACTGCCTGCGGCGGGTGAAGCCGGCGCCGATCCAGGCGTGGCCGTCAGATCCCGCGGACCAGCCGGAAGCCGATGCGCGCGTTGGTGGTATCCGAATCCTGCGACTGCCGCCAGGCCGCCCGGGTCTGCTCCGGGGCATTGGCCCAGTTGCCACCGCGGATCACCCGTGAACGGCAGCCCGGGTTGAACCAGGCCACACCATCGGCCGGTGCGCGCCGATAGCTGGCATGCCAGCAGTCGGCCACCCACTCGCTCAGGTTGCCGCCCATGTCGTGCAGCCCGAAGCCGTTCGCCTGGAAACTGGCGACCGGTGCCGGCCCCCACCAACCATCGCCGTAGCCGACGAAGGCGTTGTGCCAATGCCTGCCGGACGGTGAAACGTCCTTGCTGCCGGTGTAATTGCCACTGCCTTCCGGTGGCAGCCCGGCATCGCCCCACGGGTAGCGGCCACTGCTGCCGGCACGCATCGCGTACTCGAACTCGGCCTCGCTGGGCAGGCGGTAGCTGCGGCCGGTCTGCTCGGAAAGCCAGGTCGCGTAGTTCTCCGCGTCACGCACGCTGACGTGCATCACCGGCGAATTGCCCAGTGCGCGCCCACCGTCATAGTCGGACCGCCAGTCCACGCCGCTGCGACGGATGAAATTGCCGCTGCGCTCGTCATAGACCACCGAATGTCCACGCCGGGTCGCGCGTGGGCGGGCGTTGGTCGCCTTCACATAACGCTCGAAATCACCCACGGTGATCTCGGTGATCGCCATCGCGTAACCGCGCTCGAAGCGCACATAGTGCGACGGTCGCTCTGCGTCGGTCGCGCCCGGTTCGGTATCACTGGCGCCCATCCGGAATCCGCCGTGTGGCACCACGATCATCTGCGGTCCACGGCCGCCATCACGCAGCGCGTCGCTGAACACCTGCCCCGGCCGGAAACTGCCGTAATGGGTGGCCAGCTCGATGCGCTCGCGCAGCTGCGCCACCACCGCGTCGCCCGGCAAGGCGATGCGCAGCGCTTCGGCCAGCTTCTCGCGCGCAGGCTTCAATCCCTGCGGGGTGGTCAGATCATGCAGGCCGCCATCGCGCAGCTGGACCAGCGCTGCTGCGCGGATCTGCTCGATGCGCTCGAACGCATCAGCGATGGTGGGTGACGAATCCCGCACCTTGCTGGCCTCTGCCAACCAAGCGCCGGCACTGGCGAAATCACGGATGCGCGCGGCGTCCTCTGCCCGCCGGATCAGCCCGCTTTCCGCAGCGGCCAGGCCCTGCCGCGCGCGCCGGTTGTTCGGGTCCAACGCCAGTGCCTCGCGGAAGCTGCCGATGGCGCCATCCCCCTCTTCACCTATCCGGTCGGCACGCAGATCGTCTTCGCCCGCGCGGTTGTAGGCGACCACGCGCTGCGCCGTCTCCACCCGGCCCTGCAGCGCGCGTACCTTCTCGTCCTTCGGCGCCAGGGTCAGCAGTACCAGCGCCTGGCGCCCGGCTTCGGCCAGCGCTTCACGCTGCCGCAATGGCTGCTGCAGCAACGCATCGGCCTGTTGCAGCAGGCGCTGCTTCGCACGTTGCAGGCCCAGGCGCGCCTGGCGGTCGTCGGGTTCCTCTTCCTGCACCGCCAGCCACAGCGGCACTGCCGCATCGCCATCTTCGTACAGATGCCCCCGCGCGAATGCCTGATCGGCCGCCCGGCGCAGCTGTGCCAGCGTACGTCCCTGGCGATCGACCCGCGGCGGCGTCCACTGCTGGATGTCCTCGGCCGCATCGTCACCGGCAATGGTCACCGTGCCCTGCCCGGTACCAGGTGCCGGACCGGCCTCTGGTGCGGGATCAGCCGGCTGGCCTGCGGTACCACCGGAGGTCTGCGCAGGGGGCGACGGCGTGCAACCGGCCAGGCCAACGGCCAAGGCGGTACACAGCACGGGCGACAGCAGAAAACGCAAGCAGGGCCTCCTTCGGCACGGATGCGGACCGACGTTAGGCTATTCTCCCCTGCCTGAGCAAACACGAGTAGTAGGCCCTGACCTGTGGCAACCTGGATCACCACCCCCGCCGAGCTGGACACATACCGCCAGCAACGGCCGACCCGCATCGGCCTGGATACCGAATTCATCCGTGAACGCACCTTCTGGCCGCAGCTGGCGCTGGTGCAGATGGCCGTCGGCGAGGACATCCTGCTGATCGACCCGTTGATTCCCGGCATGCCCGAGGCGTTGGCGCCTTGGCTGGCCGATGAATCCATCACCAAGGTGATGCACAGCGCCAGCGAAGACCTGGTGGCGTTCAAGTGGACCTGCGGCGTGCTGCCGCGCCCATTGTTCGACACCCAGATCGGCGCCGCCCTGGCCGGCATTGGTGCTGGCATGGGCTACCAGAAGCTGGTGCAGGAGATCACCGGCGTGGCACTGGAAAAGGGCGAAACCCGCTCTGACTGGATGCGCAGGCCGCTGTCGGATTCACAGCTGAAGTACGCCGCCGACGACGTCGAGCATCTCTTCGCGATGCATGACGCGATTTCCGCCAAGCTGGAATCGCTGGGGCGCCAGCAGTGGCTGCACGACGACGGCGAGCGCCTGCTGGCCAGCGTCGCCAATGACGAAGACCGCTGGCCACACCTGGGCATGCGCTCGGCGCAGTTCCTGGACGCGCCCGCGCAGCGCCGCCTGCTGCGCCTGCTGCGCTGGCGCGACGTGCAGGCGCGCGCAAGCGACCGTCCGCGCAGCTGGATCCTGGACAACGAGCTGGCCGCGACCCTGGCACGCACGCCGCCTGCCGATGCCGCCGCATTGAGCAAGCTGTTCGAACAGTTCCCGAAGGCGCCGCGCAAGCTTGCCGCTGCGGTATGGGAGGCGCTGGATACGCCGTTGGCCGACGAAGCCGATGCACCATTGGCGATGCAGGCCAGCGATGCCAGCAAGCAGCTGCTGAAGAAGCTGCAGGATGCCGTAGCCGAACGCAGCCGCGAGCTCGGTCTGGCAGACGGCGTACTGGCCTCGCGCAAGCATCTGGAAAGCTATCTGGAGCATCGGCAGTGGCCTGCCGCATTGGCCGGATGGCGCCAGCAGGAACTGGAGCCGGTGCTGGCACCGCTGTTGCCCGCCGCTTGAGCCCCTGCCGTCGTCGCGCATGCAGCGCGGCGACGGCACACCCGGGCATGGCCATCAGCGCGCGCGGCACGTGCCTGCAGCGCGCGACACGTCGCGCTACCGCCCTTCGAAATCCACCCGACGCTGATTGCCGCGTGCGACGGTGGCTGCCGCGATCCTGTACGCCCGCCAACGGGATCGCGCTGCGCGGTTCATGTACATGACTGCAGACACATACGCCTGCGTCAGTGGCATGCAAGAGTGAATCGCACGCCACCCTGCATGCCTGATCAAGGCACCGGTGGACGACGCACCCCGCAGGGCCGATGCCGTCAGCGCAGGTCCTGCCCACGCTGCTGCGCAAAGGACTCCCATGCACACGATCATCTCTGAACGGACCGCAGCTTCCCCCTCCCGCCCCATGCGCCACCTGCGCCGATGGCTGGGCGTTTCACTCCTGTGCGTTGCCGCAAGTGCCAGCGCCGCCGATGACCTGCAGGCACGCATTGCACAGGCGTTGCAGGGCACGACGACGCCGGCCATGGGAGTACTGGTGATCCGCGACGGCAAGATCGCCGAGCAGGCCGTCAGCGGCGTGCGCCGCAATGATGAGAAGGTGGCCGCCAGCACCGGCGATGCCTGGATGATCGGCTCGACCGGTAAACCGATCACCGTGGCGATGATCGCGCGCCTGGTCGAACAGGGCGTGCTGAAGTGGGATGCGCCGCTGTCGACGATGCTGCCCGACCTCGCGGCACAGATGCAGCCGGCCTACCGCAACGTCACGCTGGTGCAGCTGCTGTCGCACCGCGCGGGCCTGCCGGAGAACCTCAGCGATGGCGCCGCTCTGGATGCGTTCTTCACCGACACACGTGCCCTGCCGGTGCAGCGCGAGGCCTACATCAAGGCCGCGCTGTCAGAGGCACCGGTCCACCCGCCGGGAACGGAATTCGCCTACAGCAACAGCGGCTTCCTGATCGCAGCCGTGATTGCCGAGCGCGCCACCGGCAAGGACGTGGAAACGCTGATCCAACGCGAGGTGTTCCAGCCACTTAAGATGACCGGTGCCGGCTTCGGGCCGACCACTGCAGGGCAGCCGTTGGGCCACCGCGGCGGCAAGCCCGTCACCCGCGCGCCGCAGAAAGCCGATGATGGCGTACCGCCGATCTACACCGCCGCCGGCAACCTGCACATGCGCCTGCAGGACCTGGCACTGTTCGCCATCGACCAGCTCGCCGGCAGCCATGGCAAGGGCACGCTGTTGACACCGGCGTCCTACACGCTGATGCAGAGCGCGCAACCGGGCAGTCCCTCGGGTCTGGACTGGGGCGTGCAGCCATCGATCGCCGGCCGCCAAGGCCCGGTGCTGGTGCACGGTGGCTCCGATGGCAATTGGCTGGCCTGGGTGGTGCTGTTCCCCGCACAGAACAGTGGCGTGATCGCCATTGCCAACGCCGCCGAAGACATGGGCGCCGACACGGCCACCATGGGTGTGCTCGGCGGCCTGTTCGCCGAACTGTCACCTTCGCCCGCCGCGAAGTAACACAGGCCGACGCCCTGCAGTTGCAGGGCGTCGGCCTGCCGCGGCACCGCAAGCGATAACAGGCTGCACCGGATTGCCTAGAATGCGCGTCCGATCATCTGCAAGGACGCTGTTCCCCATGCCGCATTCCCCCCACGACGCGATGGCCTTGCGCCGCGAAGCACGCGACGCGCTGCAGCAGGAGCGTTTCGACGATGTCGACCGGCTGCTCGGGGCGGTGGAGCAACAGTGGCTCGACGGTGACACCCCGCGCTTTGGATATGGCTGGCTGCTCGCCACCCTGCTTGAACCCGCGCAGGACCTGCCTGCCCGCCTTGGACGCGCGCGGCACTGGTGTGCGCGACAGCCACACAGCCCGCATGCGTGGGCGGTACTGGGCACACTGTGGGACCGCGTTGCCGGCCGCATCCGTTCCACCGACACCGTCGAAAAGATCCACCAGGCGCAATGGGATGGTGCGGCCTTGGCGCGCGACCACGCTCTGGCCGCATGGCTGCACACCATCGCGCGGCATCCACGCCCCGCCTTCGTACTGGGGCGGATGCTGCGGATGGCCTGCTATCTGGGCGAGCCGCGTTGGTTGCAGCAGTTGCAGCGCGGCGGTCGCGCCGATCTGTACACCACGCAGCAGCGCCAGGACCCGGAAGCATTCGCCGCTGCGGTCGCATTGCTCGCGCCTTACGGCGCCCCCTTGCATGAACTGCCTGCGCTGCCTCCTGTGCTGGCGCAACGCAGCGAAGAAGCATTCAAGTACGTCGCCGACTACTGGTTGCAGCTGGCGTTGTCGTTCCGTGCCGACGATGTCGACGTGCTCGAGACCTATCTGTATTACCTGTACCCGCGCTGGGGCGGCAGCCACGCCTTGATGCAGCACTTCATCGATGGCCCCGAAGCATCGCGATTGATGCTTCCCCAGCGCAATCGACTGCGCGTGGTCAAGGAGCGCGACTGGCTGTGGTTCACCCCGGATGCCGACGATGCCGAGGCCATTGCCGAGCACGACCAGGCCTACCGCGCCCTGCTTGATCTGCACCTGGATGCGTCAACCCGTGCACAGGTGCTGTGCTGGTGGGCGACCATGGACTATCACCTCGGTCGCGACGAACCGCAGGACAACGAGGTGAACTGGGACCTGGTGCGGATGACGCATGCCCATGAGTGCCTGGCAGAAGCCTTCGCATTGGATCCGGGCTGTGTGGTTGATGAGGGGCTGAACGCACTGGAAGCCTGTGCGCTGTTTGCACGTGTCGACGGCGCCGAAACCCTGTTCACGCAGGTTCTGGCCAGTGTCGAAGACTGGACCGACAGCGCGCATGCGCTTGCGTGGTTGGCGGCCGGTCGCCAATCCGGCCTGTTCGGTTTCAGCGCGGACACCGCCCTCGCCATGCAGCACCTGCAGGGAGCGCTGGCGACGGCCGATGAAGAAGACGTGGAACTTTCTACGGTGGCTGCCAATCTGCTCTGCTCGGTTTCCGCGCCGGCCGGCCTGCAGATGCTGCTGCAGCTTGCGCAAGCCGGTGACCCGCGATCAATGGCATCACTGGTGGATCTGTACCGCGGGCGTGTGGCCGGCAAGGACTTCCCCGCCTATACCGATCCCGAGCAGGAGGCGCTGTGGACCGAACGTGCGATTGCCGCCGGCGACCTGGTGGTCATCTACAACCGCGCCTGGCACCTCGGCGAGCTCTTCAGGCAGAACCCCGATCCGGCACTGCAGCAGCAGTCGCGCGTGTTGTATCGGCGCTGCGTGGACGAGGCTGCGCCGCATGACCGGGTATGGCGTCCGGCGCACAAGAACCTTGCGGTGCTGCTGTACCAGGACGAGGACGACAACGACAAGCGCGAAGCCGTGTTCGACCTGCTGGGGCCACTGTGGTGGCGTGGCGACAGCGCGACCCAGGCGTGGGCGGCCGGTTTCCTGGCCGATGTGTTCCACTTCGGCAACGGTGTGCCTGCCAATGCCTTCCTGGCAAAGATCTGGCTTGAGCGTGCCGCCGACGCCGAGCCCGACAACGAGGAGGTGCTGCGCATGCGTCCGCTGATCGATGGGCAGGGCAAGTTGTTTGGTGCCAGCCGTGCGGCGCGCCAGCAAGCCCGCGACCGCGAGAAAGTGGACCTGCGCAGCTGGCAGCTGACCTTCGGACTGGATGCAGTACCGGACCGGCACGACGTGCAGCCGGTCTGAACCAGCGGCAGCTCAACGACAGACGCCCTGCACAGGCAGGGCGTCTGGAGGGAAGTGCAAAGGTGTCGGTACCGCGTGCGGTACCGACCGATGCGGCTTACCAGTTCATGTTCAGCGACACACCCACGGTGCGCGGCTCGTTGTAGACCGCGGCCATGTAGTTCTCGATCACACCCTTGAGGTTCTTCTCGTTGGTGATGTTGCGCGCGAACAGCGACACTTCATACGCGCCGTAGTTGCCCGAGTAGCCGATCTTCAGGCCGCCTTCGAAGTCACCCTTCGAATTGAACTCCTGGCTGTCGTACAGCACGAAGCTGGTGTAGCCCTGCTTGTTCCAGTCGGTGGACACGAACATCGTGCCCGCATCGCTGAGCGGGAAGTCGTAACGCGCGGCCAGGTTGATGTTGTACTTCGGCGCGTTCGGCAGCGGATTGCCATCAATCTGGGCGAAGGTATTGGCACCGACCTTGATCGTCGGGTCATCGACGGTGCACACCACCTTGCCGTTCAGTGCGCAGACCTGCGCATACACGCGCTTGTCCTTGATCTCGCTGTGCAGCAGGCTCAGGCCGGCGCTCAGGGTCAGGTTCGGGATCGGGCGCAGCTCCATGTCCGCTTCGAAGCCGTAGGCCTTGGCCTTGTCGGCGTTGAACAGCACGCCGTTGCCGTCCGAATCGTTGCCGTTGAGCTGGATATCGTTGACGGTGTAGGTGAACGCGGTGGCATTCAAGCGCAGGCGGTTGTCCCACAGGCTGCTCTTCACGCCAGCTTCCCAGGACAGGATCGTCTCCGAATCGGCGGTGGTGAAGTCAGCGTTGAACACTGCCGAACGGCCCTGGATGGTTGGGCCACGGAAGCCGCGCGCGACCTTCGCATAGACGCTCACGTCCGGGGTGATCTGATACATCGCGCTCAGATCCCAGCTCGGGGTCGTGTCGGTCATCTTGACGTCGGTGCGGCCCTTGTAGGTGACTGCGCCAGCGGCGGTGTCGGCGGTCTTCAACAGACGGGTGTGCTTCTCATCGCGGGTCTGGCGCAGGCCGGCGGTGACGGTGAACTTGTCGGTGAAGGCGTAGCTGAGCTGGCCGAAACCGGCCCACGAGGTGTTCTTGTTGCGCAGGCGCACCCAGTTGTTCGGGTTGCGCGCCGCGCCCTTCAGGAACCAGGCGCGCTGGTAGAAGTCGGTGGTGTCGCTGCCGTTGAAGTAGAACGCGCCGGCCTGCCACTGCAGGGCGCTGTCATCGTGGCTGGCCAGGCGGAATTCCTGGGTCCACTGGTCAAGATCGCGGATCTGGCCCATCGACTGGCCATAGCCGTTCGGCACGCCATTGACCGGGAAGTTGACCGCGGCGCCGCCGTCGGTGTCTCCGCGGCTGTAGCCGGAGGTGGTTTCGTAAGCGGTGATCGAGGTGAAGTCGATCGCGCCGAAGTCATAACGCGCCTTCACCGAACCGCCGTAGGTCTTGTACGCCTGCGGGTTGTTGTCGGCCTCGTCGTAGGCGACCTGGTCACGCGGTACGTCGGTCTTGTTCGAACCCTTGGTCAGCGCGTTGCGCAGGAACAGGGTCGAGGTGCCTTCGTAGTCGCGGGCGTGGGCCGAAGCAAGGATCGAGAACTGGTCGCTCGGGGTCAGCAGCAGCTGCGCACGCACGTTGCGGTCGTCGAAGCCGCCCATGGCGTTCTTCTTCGGGCTGACCGTGCCGTCGGCGCTGGGGCCGGTGTAGGTGTTGTCGACGTAGTCGTCGCGGTGCTGGTACAGGGCCGACACACGGAACGAGGCAATGTCGTTGATCGGGCCGCCGAAGCCACCGTCGATCGACACGCTGTTGTAGGAGGCGTAGCTGGCGCTGACGCGGCCGCTGTAGTCCTGGGTCGGCTTGAGGGTGTCGAACTTGACGATGCCGGCGGTGGTGTTGCGGCCGAACAGCGAGCCCTGCGGACCGCGCAGCACTTCCACCTGGTCCACGTCATAGACCGGGTTGGACTTCAGCACCACGTGCTCCAGCACGACGTCGTCCTGGATGATCGACACCGGCTGCGAGGCACCCAGGTAGAAATCGATGTTGCCCAGGCCGCGGATGTAGAAGCGCGGGAAGATGCGGCCGGTGGTGGTTTCCGCATACAGGCTCGGCACGCGGCCGGACAGCGCCAGCAGGGTGTCGTCGCCGCCGGCGGTGAAGTCGCGCATGCGCTCGCCCTGCACCACGCCTACCGACACCGGCACTTCCTGCAGGTTCTGCTCGCGGTGCTCGGCGGTCACGGTGATGGTGTCCAGCCCGGTCGGGGTCGGCGCACTGTCCTGCGCGGCAACACCGAAGCTGGCAGCCAGGGCCAGGCCTGCACAGGCCAGGGCCAGCGGATGGCGACGGAAGGAAACGAGGGAGGACGACATGCCCGACGAACGGCGGGAATCGGAATGGGAAGGCATCGAAAGCTCTGAGGAGGCGTCCGTGCGGCCTGCGCTGACCGGGCGGCAAATAGGAGGAAAACTGCGCAAGCGGCCATTATCCTCCAAATTGTTACAATTTCGTTGCGCCTGCAGACAGCGGGGGCATCAAGCCGTTTTCGGCACAGTCCGCCCTCAGCCGGCCTTTGGCAGCGGCGCCAGCGCAACCTCGACCATCGCCAGCAGGCGTTCGCGGCTGACGCCGTCACGCGCCTGTACCGAGATGCCATGCAGCACCGTGGCGAAATGATCGCCCAGGGCCTGCACGGACAGATCGGCCGCCAGCCCGCCGGCCACCTGCGCCTGCTGCAGCCGCGCGATGATCGCCGCCGTGCGCTGGCGACGATGGCTGGCCAGCCAGTCACGTACGCCCTCGCCATCCGGTGACACGCTGCTGGCCGATGACACCACCAGGCAGCCATGCGGACGACCGCGGCGGGTGTAGGTCAACACGGCATCACGCAGCATGCTGCCGATCGCATCGCGCAGTGACGCCTGCTCCAGCGCGCGCGGCGCGAAGCCGCCCTCGCCTTCCTCGTACAGCGCCACCGCTTCGCGGAACAGCTGCTCCTTGCTGCCGAACGCGGCGTAGATGCGCGCCGAGGCAATGCCAAGCGCTTCAACCAGGGCCGACATCGAGGTGCCCTCATAGCCGTGCTGCCAGAACAGCAGCATCGCCTTGCGCAATGCCTGGTCCCTGTCGAATTCGCGCGGTCGCCCTGCCATCTGCCTGCCTGCCGTTCTGAGGCGCGCAGTGTAACGCGGCTGTTGACCACCCCGATGCGTGCGCCTATTCTTTGTCGACTGACAAATAATTGGAGCAACACATGCAAACCCTCAAAGGCCCCAGCCTGCATCTGGCGCAGTTCGCTGGCGACCAGGCGCCGTTCGACAGCCTGTCCGGCATCGCCGCCTGGGCGGCCGGCCATGGTTTCAAGGCCCTGCAGATTCCGGCATGGGACGCGCGCCTGTTCGACCTGGCCACCGCTGCCGACAGCCAGGACTACTGCGATGACCTGCGTGGCACCCTGGCCGAGCACGGCCTGCAGGTCAGCGAGCTGACCACCCACATCCTCGGCCAGCTGGTCGCCGTGCATCCGGCCTACGATGAGCTGTGCGATGGCTTCGCGCCGGAAGCACTGCGCGGCAATCCGAAGGCCCGCAGCGAATGGGCGCAGCAGCAGCTGCATCTGGCCGCACGCGCCTCGCGCCGGCTCGGCCTGCAGGACATGGGTACCTTCTCCGGCTCGTTCGCCTGGCCCTACCTGTTCCCGTTCCCGCAGCGTCCGCCGGGCCTGATCGATACCGCGTTCGATGAGCTGGCACGCCGCTGGCGGCCGATCCTCGACACCTGCGAGGACAACGGCATCAACCTCTGCTACGAAATCCATCCCAGCGAAGACCTGCACGATGGCACCAGCTTCGAACGCTTCTTCGAGCGCGTGGGCCAGCACGAACGCTGCCGCATCCTGTTCGATCCCAGCCACTTCGTGCTGCAGCAGCTGGATTACCTGCAGTTCCTAGACATCTACCATCCGTTGATCCGCATGTTCCATGTCAAGGACGCGGAGTTCCGCCCCAATGGCCGCCAGGGCATCTACGGTGGCTATGCCGACTGGACCGAACGTGCGGGCCGCTTCCGTTCGCTGGGCGATGGCCAGGTCGATTTCAAGTCGATCTTCTCCAAGCTGGCGCAGTACGACTACGCCGGCTGGGCAACATTGGAGTGGGAGTGCTGCCTGAAGGACCAGGAAGCCGGCGCGCGCGAAGGTGCCGCCTTCATCCGCGATCACATCATCCCGGTCACCGACAAGATCTTCGACGACTTCGCCGGCGCGCCGATCAGCAGCGCGCAGATGCAGCACATGCTCGGCATCGCCTGAGCCCCCACAGGAACATTCCCATGACGAACATCCCCACCGCTGGTACCCCCGGCGACGACACCCTGCGCCACCACTACCTGCGCATCGACGGCCAGCGCGTGCACTGCGTATCCGCTGGCAGCGGGCAACCGGTACTGTTGATCCCAGGCTGGCCGCAGACCTGGTACGCCTGGCGCCACGTGCTGCATGCGCTGGCCGAGGCCGGCTTCGAAGCGATCGCGGTCGACCCGCCCGGCATCGGCGAATCCGATCGCCCCGCGCACGGCTACGATACCGGCAGTGCCGCAGCGGTACTGCACCAGACCATGCAGGCCCTGGGCCACGAGCGCTACCAGGTGGTCGGCCATGACATCGGCATGTGGATCGCCTATGCGCTGGCCAGCGACCAGCCGCAGGCGGTACAGCGCCTGGCCGTGACCGAGGCGGTGATTCCCGGGCTGGCGCCTGAGCCGGGCATCTTCGCCGCGCCAGCCGACAACATCTTCCTGTGGCACTTCATGTTCAACCAGGTGGCCGATCTGCCCGAGGCACTCATCAGCGGTCGCGAACGCGCCTACCTGGACTTCATGTTCGACCGCTGGTCGTACCGGCGCGATGCGGTAGCCAGCGAAACCTATATCGCCGCCTACAGCCGCCCCGGCGCGTTGCGTGCAGGGTTTGCCTGGTACCGCGCGATTCCGGAAACCATCCGCCAGAACCAGGTCCGCGCACAACGCCGGTTGACGATGCCGGTGCTGGCCATCGGCGCCGAGCACGCCACCGGCAACGCCCCGATGCTGACCCTGCAGCCGCATGCCGATGATCTGCGCGGCAGCGTCGTTCCGGGCTGTGGCCACTTCATCATGGAAGAAGCACCGCAGGCGTTCCTCGCCCAGCTGCTGCCGTTCCTGCAGGAGGCTGGTCATGCCGCTTGAACCTGCGCTGCAGTCGTTCGTCGATGCGGTGGCGGCGCAACCGTTGCCAGACGATCTGCTGGAACTGCGCGCACTGAGCGAGCAGGCGCTGCCCACGCTGCAGGGTGCCGCCGAGGCGGTATCGCATGTCGTGGAGCACGTCATCAGCGCGCGCGACGGCCATGCGCTGGTCGTGCGCCTGTACACGCCCGCAGCCATCAGCACGGACCCGCGCCCTGCCCTGTTGTTCGCCCACGGCGGTGGCTGGTTCCAGTGCTCGCTGGCGGTCTATGACGGCCCCTGCCGGGCCCTGGCCAATGCCAGCGGCCATGTCATCGCTGCCGTCGGCTATCGCCTGGCCCCGGAGCATCCGTTCCCGACGCCGCTGCACGACGTCGCCGACGCCTGGCTGTGGCTGCACGCCAATGCCACAGTCCTGGGCCTTGATCCAACGCGTCTGGTCATCGGTGGTGACAGCGCTGGCGGCAATCTCGCCGCCGCGTGCTGCCTGCTGCTGCGCGATCAGGGACTGCCGCTGCCATCGCATCAACTGCTGCTGTACCCGGCACTGGATGCCACCATGGCCAGCAGCACCTATCGTGAGTTCGCCGACGGCTACTACCTCAGCGCCGAACTGATGCAGCGCTGCTGGCAGGCCTACCTGGGCGACGGTGACCGCCGGCAGGCGCTGGCTTCGCCCCTGCACGCCCCAGATCTGCGCGGGCTGCCGGCGGCCACGGTACTGAGCTGTGAGTTCGACCCGCTGCGCGACGAAGCTGAACAGTACGCCGCGCACCTGCGGGAGGCGGGCGTGGACTGCACGCTGGAGCGCCTGCCGGGGATGATCCACGCCTGCATCCACCTGCATGGCGTGTCGGCTGCGACCGACATCGCGATCCAGCGCGCGGCGGCCCTGCTGCCCTGAGCCAGGACTGCAGCGGCGCAGATCACCTGCGCCGCTGTGCCGGCCCGCCCCTTTGCAGCCGGCACCGGCCAGCGCTATGCTAGGGTCGTCACGTGGCGTCAGCTCCGCTGCCCACGGGATGCAACACCACCCCATGGGGCCATAGCTCAGCTGGGAGAGCGCGTCGTTCGCAATGACGAGGTCAGGAGTTCGATCCTCCTTGGCTCCACCATATGAAGTACAGAACGCCCCGGCACTGCCGGGGCTTTTTGTTTTGCCCAACCGCTCATGCCGGGTCCTGCCCACCGTCCTTGCGCACGGGTGCACGCGAATGCGCATCACGTACCTTCTGGTCCTGCTGACCAGGGCGCTGCTTGGCCACTTCCTCCTGCTGCCGGTCCTGGCGACTTTCCTGCACGCCTTCGTGCGCATTCGAGGTCTTCTTGTCATGTTCGGTCATGAATCGCTCCCACGTCGCCGGCAACAGGCCGGCGTGACGCCGACAACGCTATCCGCGCCTGCGTGATGCGGTGGTCGGCTGCCTGCGAACAGCGCGTGCAGCCATCACGCTCCTGCGGTGCTTGTGATCGTCATCGTCGCGTGGTCACAATCCGCGGATCACCTCGCACAAGGATGCGCCATGTATCGCCCTGCCGTGATGTCTGCCCTGTTGATCCCACTGCTGCTCGCCACTGGCTGCGCGCATCGCCTTGACCGGCAACCGATGCCGCCACCGGGCTATATCGGCAACTACGAAGCAGTGCGTGCGGCGCAGGATGATCCCTCTCGCGGCATCTCCGGTGTTTTCGTGCTGACCGTGCAGGCTACCGGTACCGAAGGCGAGCGCATCTACCTGAACAGCGAGCGCGATTACCGCCATCCGCTCAACATCACGCTCAACATCGATGCCGCGCTGCGCCCGGAACTGGAGAAGGCGTTCGGCATGAAGCTCGAACAGCTGCAGAACCGTCGTCTGCTGGTACGCGGCACCGCGGGTCGGGTACGCATCGCCTTCATCGATTCGAACGGCCGGCAGAGCGACAAGTACTACTACCAGACCCAGATCCAGATCCGCGACGC
>NZ_QAIJ01000133.1:10077-15608 GCF_003060985.1 Stenotrophomonas sp. HMWF023 | reverse complement strand
AGGAAAGGCATCGCAACCGCCAGCCGGCAGCGCTATCGACGCGGCTGGGCGATGCCCGCAGCACCATTCACCGGGTTCGCCCGCAGCCCTTGGGCAAAGGGTTTCACCACATAGTCGTTGCCGAAGATGTTCGGCGTGAACGGGTAGTCGGTGGAGATGATCTGCGCACCACTGGCCAGTGCCGCTTCCCGCCGCGACGTATCATTCGCACGCGCTTCGCCGGTATCGATATCGGCGCGACTACGCACCAGGTACCCTTCTCCCACCAGCGCGCGGATCTCATCACCGCGGGTCAGTGCGTTGTCGATCATCACAAAGGCCGTGTGGTCCATGCCCGGCCGCCCCTGCACGAAGGCCATGCGACCCTCCAGGTTCGGGTGCCCTTGCAGATACGGTGCGAACGTTTTCAGGTTCAGGCCCGGCACGATCATCAGGAACACGAATTTGCCGCGCGCGGCCGAAAGTGTCGGCCACTGGCCCGCGCGTGCAGCCGCTTCCAGGGTCGGCTGCTGGCCGCGGACATCGTCCGGTGTGATGACCCGCTCCCGGCCGAGGATGCCGGCGATGGATGCGTCCATTTCAGAAAAAGCGCGCGCATCGAAAGGCTGCACCGGCGTGGCACCGGTCACCGCAGTGGTGAAGCTGGAGAACTTCGGTTCCAGCAGCACGAACACCGGCGTGTGATCGGGGTTGGCATCGGACCAGCTGCGCAGCTGCTGCAGGCACAGGCGGAAGGTCGGGCAGCTGCTGCGGAAGTCGACATCAACCATGTGCAGCGTCTTCAATCCCGGTTCGCGCAACGCGGCATCGTGCAACGGTTCCAGGTCATGCACGCCCTGCGCACGCAGCAGGCGATACGGAAGCGGATCACTGAAACGTCCGCCTTCGTGGTCGACATTCAAGTCCAGCTCCACACTGCGCAGACCGGATCGAAGCTGTGTATCCAGGGTCGGAAAGCGATACTCCAGCGCCGGTTGCAGGCCACCCTCGAAGGCATGTGGGTGCTCATCGGCAAAAGCCTGCCGCATCTGCTCGGGCATCTGCTTCATCATGCCGTCGATGACCGGTTTCAACAGCGGGTCCATCACGGTGAACACGCGCGCATCGGCCGGCTGGCTGTAACTGTTGTGGGTGCCGATGACCTGGATCTGGTTCAAGCGCGGCTCCGACGCCAGTGCATTGAAGCCCAGCGTGTACAGCAGCGCCATTGGCAACAGGAGACGGATCATCGCGCTTCCCCCCAGCCCTGCAGGCGCACACGGATGCCGAACATCCGTGGATTGGCGCGGATGGCGGTTGGCACGCCGAAGAACTTGCCACCGTTGCCGACATCGCGCACCCACTCGCGGTCCTGCGCATTTTCCACGTAGGCTTCGACCAGCAACGCACCGTCGTTGCGTTCGAACCCGGCCCGCAGGTCGAGCAGGCCGAATGCCTTCTGGCTCTCGCTGTCCAGATTGTCGTTGTTGAGGTAGTAGCGGGAGCGCCACGCATAGTTGCCGTTGGCGAACACTTCCCAACGGCCGAACGCCGGTGCGCGCCAGTCCAGGCTGAGGCTGGCGGTATGCTTTGGCGCCATCCGGAACACGTTGCCGGAACGGTCCACCAGCACGCCGTTGACCACCTCGTTGAAGGTGTCATAGCGCGTATGCAGGTAGGCATAGGCGCCCGAGAGGGTCAGTTCCGGCGTCAGCTGCAATGCACCGCTGAGTTCCAGGCCCTGTGCGGAGGCTTTGCCGGCATTGACCATGCCGACGGTGATGTCGCTGGCACGGGTCTGGAAGTCCTTGTAGTCGTAGGTGAACGCTGCTGCGTCGAAGTACAGGCGCTTGCCCACCGTGCCCTTGGCACCGATTTCGTAGTTGAGCACTTCCTCGGTACCCAGCTTGCCGAACACCGGGCGCGGTTCTCCGTTCACCGGCGCGGCGAAGCTGATCTGCGGATAGCCCGAGCGCAGGCCGCGTGATACGCCGGCATACAGGTTGATCTGCTCGCTGAGCTTCCACGTCAACGCTGCGCGCGGCTGCAGCAGATTGAAGTCGCCGTCGGTGCTGAACTCCTGTCCCAGCGAATTGCCCAGGCCGTTGGGCATGGCGATCGGCGCCACGCCGTCGATGGTGGACACCCGCGCCCAGTTGCGCACGCGGGCCTGGTCGCGGGTATAGCGCACGCCGGCGTCCAGGGTGACTACCGGCAGCAGGTCCCACGACACGTTGGCGTAGGCGGACGCACTGCCGCGCCGGTTGCGGGTGGAGGTGCGGGTCGCCACGCCCTCGGTCACCGCACGTCCCAGGTAGCGCGTGACCGGTGTGGTCACGCGCGGAAAGCCGGCCAGCAGGTACTGCTCGTTGATCACCGTTTCGGCCAGGTTGTAGGTGCTGTCCTGGTAGTAGCCCGCACCGACGTTGGCACGGAACACGCCGCCATCATCGAACCCCAGGCGGAACTCCTGGCTGAGGATGCGCTGGTTGTCGGCCAGGTTGCGGCCGATCAGGAAGGGATAGGTGGTGCCGTCGATATCCCATGATTCGGAGAATTCCACCTTGCGCCAAGCGCTGATGGAACGCAGCTGCCAGGCATCTGACAGATTCCAGTCGGTCAGCAGGGTGACCCCGGTCTGGCGACGACGCTGCGGTGGATCGTAACTGTTCTGCGCAGCATCACTGAAGGGGCTGGTGTCGCCGCCCGGTGAAGCAACGTTGATCGCTTTGGTCATCACGAAGCCATCGTCGTCGGCCTGGTGGTCCACGATCAGATCCATCGACAGGGCGTCGGAGGGCTGCCATCGCAGCGACAGGCGCGCCGCGCCCATGTCGTCGTCGTTCAACTCCGGGCCACCGGCCAGGTTGCTTACATAGCCATCGCGCTCGCGCTTGCGTACGGCCAGGCGCAGGCCCAGCTCATCCTTCACCAGCGGCGTGTTGTAGATGGCCGTGGCGCTGTACAGGCCATGGTTGCCGAGCTGTCCTTCCAGCTGCCATTCCGCGTTGGAAGGATCGGCCTTGCGCGTGTACACAGCGATGGCGCCGATCTGCGCGCCGCGGCCATACAGCGTTCCCTGCGGCCCCTTCGCCACTTCCACCCGCTCGATGTCGAACAATTCCTTCAGCATGCCGCGCGAACGACTGGTGTCCACATCATTGAGGAAGAAGGAAATGCTCGGCTCGGACACCGCACCGGAGTTGCCGGCCTCGATGCCACGCATCACGAAGCTGGCCGAACTGTCGGTCTGCTGCTGCACGAAGAAACCGGGAATGCGGGTCGACAACCGCTCGAAGTCGGTGAAGTTCTGCTTCTCGATGTCCTGGCCGGTCACTGCCGCGATCGAGATCGGCACATCCTTGATCGACTGCTCGCGCTTCTGCGCGGTCACGGTCACTGCATCGAGCTGGGTCGGCGTGGCCGCGGTATCGGTTGCCTGTGCAGACACTTGTTCAGTACTCGACAGTCCAAGCGCGACGGCCAGGGCCAGGCTGAGGCCGCTGGGCTGGAACGGATGAAACGGCATGGGTGGATCCCCTGGGTGGTAGGTTCAGGGCGCGATCCTAGGCGGGCGCAATGACAGTCGCATTACGCCTGTACGGTAAATGCATCCACCTTCAATGCAGAAACAAAGATCATGCAGGACACTTGTTCAGCCAACAAGGTCCCGCAACAGCCAATCCAGAAGTGCGGCTGGCGCCGCCTGATCCGCACCCTCGGCATCCGTCAGCGCGGTTGCCCCGAGTCCGACGATCGCCGCCGCCTGCGCATCCAGGCGATCGGCCAGAGCATGCCCGCCATCGCGCAACAGCCGGGCCAGGTTCTCACCGCGCAACCTGCGCAGGTCCACCGCCTGCGGGCGCAACGCGGGATCACGTGCAGCGGCCAGGCTGATCGACAGCGTGCCGCGCATGGTCACCCGCTGCCGCTGTGCCGGCGAATCATCGCGTGGCGCCGGCATGCGCCCCTGCGCCACCAGGTAGACCATTTCCTGCCCGGCAAACAACAGGTCGGCGCCGCTTCTGCAGTGATAGGCGACGCTGGACGCCGGAATGCCCAGGCGCTCACCAACCGCACGATGGGTCAGCGCCTGCGCGCCCTCCTCCAGGATCACTTCGCAGGCGGCCACGGCGATATCGCGGCGCCGGCCCGGCTCAAGCAGCGGCGTAACTGCCTCCGGCGTCGCCAGGCCCAGCACCGGATCCAGCCGTTGCACAAGCGCTTCGAACACCGCCGTGGTCTGCGTCAATCCATGCCGATGCTGCGGATGCAGACCATGCACCAGGCGCTCGATCGCCAGCCGGCGCAGCAAGCGATAGTCCTGCAGCGTGCCCACCGCCAACGTGTGCACGCCTTCATCGCTGGCATAGGCGAACAGCACTTCGGCCCAACGGTCTGCATCCTCGATCCGGCCGGACATCAGCTGCTGCCAGAAACCACGACGTTCCTGCAGCCACGGCTGCAACAACCCGGCCGTAGCCCTATCGACACCGGCATGCAGCGCCAGCTCTGCCCACACCAGCGCCGTCAGCCGCGCGTCGTCGTCAACATCGTCGGTCCGTGCGGCGTCCAGATACTGTTCCACTGCCGCAGCCAGTGCGAAAGCGTCCCAGCGCGGCACCGCGGCCATGCGCTCCAGCCAACCGGCGTGCCAGCGGCGATCCCGCTCACGTTCGGCATCCACCAGCGTCTGCATCAGCTGTGGCTTGCTGCCAAGGTGGTAACTGAGCGTGGCCAGGGTGACCCCTGCGGCTGCCGCAAGACGGCGCAATCCCAGCGCGCGGGTACCGCCGGTTGCCAGCTCGCGCCGGGCGACCTGCAGCAGTCGCGCGGCCATCGGCAGCGTCTCTGCGTTGATGGCAGCTGCAACTCCACTTCGTTCACTCATGCCTTCATTCCTTGCGTTCTGCGCAGCACCTGCCAACCCACGGTTACCAGCAGCAGGCAGGCCGCTGCCGCCGCTGCCGGCCCCATCGCCATCAGTTTCGGCAAGTGCACGCTGTCTTCGCCACGATAATCCAAACCCGCCAGCCATTGCCCCAGCAGCCAAGCACCGCAGGCCAGCGCTGACTTGCTGGTGGCGGTGAGCAGGCCAAAGGCCAGGCCGACCCGTGCCGGTGGCATGCACGCGGCAGCATCAGCGAACGCTGCCCAGAGCGTCATGCCAAGCACGCCCCCCACCAGTCCCATCATGGCGGCGCAGGCTACTGCGGCCCACGTGGCCGGCGCCAGCCACCACCATCCAAGGGCGGCCAGCATCAGCAGCAGACTGCCCACGAAGATCACCGGCGACCGTGGCTGCCGTGCAAGCACGATATGTACCAGTGGCTGCGCGGACAGCGTACCGAGCGAGCCGGCCACCAGCAGCGCACCGCCCCAGGCCGGCGAGCGCAGCACATGTGCCACGAAATACGGCTCCAGCTTGGCGAACAGGGGTGCGCCGGCCAGCAGCACGAAGAACATCGCCAGCAACAGCGGGATCGGCAATGGCGGCAGATGCCCTGACCGGTCCTGCGTCGCTGCGGCGATCAACGGCACCCGCCCATCAA
>NZ_QAIJ01000133.1:0-10067 GCF_003060985.1 Stenotrophomonas sp. HMWF023 | reverse complement strand
CCGCCAGCAGCAGGGTCAGCAGCATGAAACGCATCGCCCGCTCATCGTGCCCCTGCGCCTGCAGCAGCGGCACGATCGCCAATGCCAGGCACAACCCTGCCAGGCTGCTTACCGCCACCCGCATGGCCGCAATACGGCTGCGCGCTGCAGCATCGACGGTGGCCAGGCCAAGCAGCACGTTCTGTGGCGTGTCGTAGACGCTGTAACTGATACGGAACAGGAGCGCCATCGCCAACGCGAACGGCAACCTCGCGTCGAGCGGTAAATGCGCCGTGGAAAACAGGCCGACCAAGGCCAATGCGGCCACCCATGCCCCCTGCCACTGCAATCGCGCGGCACCGCTGACCGAAGCCAGGGTATGTCGCCACAACTGGCCCACCAGCAGATCACTGCCGGCGCTGGCCAGCAGGCTGATGGCGATCACCGCGCCCATCGCGATGGGCGGCAGCCCCGCAGCCTCGGTGAGGAAGAAAGCGAGCAGCAGTTCGCCGGCCTGCCAGAACAGGCTCTTGCCGAAGTGCGCGGCCGCGTAGGCACGATCCACGCCGGGCTGTCCGCCGGCAAGGAGGGGCGGCGCCATTTCCATCCGCCTTCTCTCCATGGATCACCGCCGGGTACGGCAGTGTCGGGGGCACAGATGGCGCGCCGATGACACATTCCGCCGAGGTACCTCAGCGGCCGGTGGCACCTTCGCGCCAGCCGGCCAGGTGAGCGCTGGGGCTCAATCCAGCTTCACCACCAGCTTGCCGAAGTTGCGCCCCTGCAGCAGGCCAAAGAAGGCTTCCGGCGCATTCTCAAGCCCCTGCACGACGTCTTCGCGGTACTGGATGCGCCCATCGCGCAGCCACTGCGGCATGTCGCGCTCGAAATCCGGCCACAGATGCTTGAAGTCGTGGACGATGAAGCCACGCACGGTCAGCCGCTGGCGCAGGATCTGGCTGAACAGCGCCGGCAGCCGATCCGGCCCAGGCTGCGCGACGCCGCGGGCGTTGTAGGTGGCGATGGTGCCGCACACCGGAATGCGCGCGAAATCATTGAGCAGCGGCAGCACGGCGTCGAGCACATGCCCGCCCACGTTCTCGAAATACACGTCGATGCCATCCGGTACGGCAGCACGCAGCTGCGCTGCAAAATCGGAGGCGCGATGGTCCAGCGCCACGTCCACACCCAGTGTTTCCAGGTACGCACGCTTGACCTCGCCACCGGCGATGGCGACCACGCGCGCACCCTGCAGCTTGGCCAGCTGCGCCACGGTGGCACCGACCGGGCCACTGGCAGCCGCCACCACCAGGGTCTCACCGGGTTGCAGTTTGCCTATTTCGATCAGACTGGAGTACGCGGTGAACCCCGGCATGCCGTACACGCCCAGCGCCGTGCTCAGCGGCAGCCCCGCCGGATCCAGCCGCCGGCTGATCGCGTCGCCCGCCACCACGGCATGGGTCTGCCAGCAGCCAGGGGCCAGCACCAGGTCGCCCACCGCCAGGCCAGGCGCCTGCGACTGCAGTACTTCGGCGACGGTCTGGCCTTCCATCACTGCATCCACGGCCACGGGCGGGGCGTATGACGGGCCATCGTCCATGCGTCCGCGCATGTACGGATCCAGCGACAGGTAACGGTTGCGCAGCAGCACCTGGCCGGGCGCCAGCGCCGGAAGCGGCGCCTGTTCGAGGCGGAAATTGGCGGCGACCGGCGCACCTTGCGGACGCGAGGCAAGCACGATGCGGGTGGTTGAATCGGACATGTCCAATGGCTCTGCTGCGGGCAGCGTCGGGGAGGGAACCGCGACAGTACGCCGCGCCGTGCCCTCGTGGGCGCCGTGAAAACAGCGTTCCATCGGCACCTTCCCCACTCCGCCGCCGCATCGCTTGCCCCGTCAGCTTTGGCGTCAGCGGCGGGCCGCTGTTTTCCGCGTCCGGCATTCCCATCAGGCCGGCTCAACGCAGGATCAACCACTTGCAGTGCCTTCCGCCTGCCGCAGACACCAATGTGAAGGTTTTTTTCCAAAACGCTTGCCGAACCTGTCCTACGTCCGTAATATGCGCGTCCTCGGCAGCGACATCGCTGCAACGAAACAAGTGGCCGAGTAGCTCAGTTGGTAGAGCAGGGGATTGAAAATCCCCGTGTCGGCGGTTCGATTCCGTCCTCGGCCACCACTTTCGAAGACCTGCAGAAATGCGGGTCTTTTTTTTCTACATGGCCGAGTAGCTCAGTTGGTAGAGCAGGGGATTGAAAATCCCCGTGTCGGCGGTTCGATTCCGTCCTCGGCCACCATGTTCAAAGACCTGCAGAAATGCAGGTCTTTTTTTTGGGCACATTCATTGTCGCTGGCACTGTAGTACCGTCCACGGTTCACTGCATGGAGCACTGATGACATGGACGACACCCTGGCCCTGCCCCGCCTGCAGCAGTCACTGCGCCGTCTGCAGTACCTGGTTGCCGCATTGGCCACCCTGCTTCTGGTGCTCGCAGGCATGACTGGCTGGCGGCTGCTGCAACGGAACGCCCCGCTGCATGCCGACAGCATCAGCACGCAAAGGCTGCAGGTGCTGGACGATCGCGGCGTGGTACGTGTGCAGATCGGCCAGGATGCGGACGACGACGACCGACTCAACCGCGCCGCGGGCCTGCTCATCTTCGACCGCAGTGGTGTCGAGCGCGGCGGCCTGAGTACCTTTGAAGACGGCAGCACTGCTCTCGCCCTGGACGCCCCGCTGGGCATGGGGGACGCCCGTTGGCGCGACCGCGCCGGGCTGCGCGTGGACGCCGATGGCTCGGCCCAGCTGCTGCTGACCGACAACCTCACCCGTGGCGTGGTGCGCCTGCATTCGAAGGGCACCGGCGGCGGCGGCATGGACACTTTCAGATGGGACATGTCCAACGGTACGTTGCACACACGTACCCTTACCTACGATGGCGACGAGCGCAGCCAACGCGCCTTCGACCTGTAGCTGACCGCCGGCGGCAGGCACGATCCGGCGCCGCATGGAACTTTTACACCGGCATGCCGCCGCTGGCCTAAGCTCCAATCCTCCTGCCCGGAGCCGACCCATGCATCTGCGCCCTGCCCTGCTCGCCTGCCTGCTGCTTTTCGCCGCACCGGCACTCGCTGCCGAGCCCGTGCGCGCCGTCAGTGAATTGGACATCGATCGCTACGCCGGGCAGTGGCACGAGATCGCACATCTGCCGGTGTCGTTCCAGAAGCAGTGCGTGGGCGAGATCACCGCCAACTACGGGCTGCGCCGCGATGGTCGCATCAGCGTCACCAATGCCTGCCGCAACGGTGATGGCGAGCGGGTTGTCGCCGAAGGCGTGGCGCGGCCCGTTGCGGGACAGCCCGGCCAGCTGCAGGTGCGCTTCGTTCCCGACTGGCTGAGCTGGGTGCCCCTGGTCTGGGCCGACTACTGGGTGATCGCGCTGGACCCCGACTACCAGTGGGCGATGGTCGGTGAACCCGGCCACAAGTATCTGTGGATCCTCGCGCGGCTGCCGGAGATGGACCGCGCCCTGTTCGACCGGCTCAAGGCAAAGGCCGAAGCGATGGGCTACGACCTCGCACCGCTGCGCATGATGGCGCCCCTGCGCGACACCCCCGCCGATTGAGGCGCCGCCCAACCGGGGCACGCTACGTCCGCAATCCGGCATCGCGCACGCCTCGCGTGCATCTTCACGCGCTACCCTCTGTGGCCGGTCGCCGCAGGCGACCCATTCCACCATACGCCGTAGTATGCTTACCCCACGCACCGCCTTCAGAGGACCTGCGCCCATGCTCCACCGCTTCCGTACCGTCTTGATCGTCCTGTGCACCCTGGCCCTGGTCGCTTGCGGCGATGGCATCGTCAAGCGTGTTTCGGAACCGGCCGCGAGCCTGCAGCAGCTGACCGTGCAGGCCAATGGCGACTGGACCGTCGCCCTGCGTCTTCAGAACTACAGTTCGATGCCGATGAGCTTCGACGATGTCGCGCTGGTCTTGACCATCGGCGACACCGAAGCCGGCCCCCTATCCGCCAAGCCGGGCATCTCCATCGGCGGCGTTTCCGCCGATGTCATCAACGTGAACTTCAAGCCCAGCCCGGCCGCACGCCTGGTGATCGCCGACGCACTGGCCAGCAACCGCACCCTCGCCTACAGCCTGAAGGGCACGGTGTCGGCCACGCCGCAGGAAAAGAAGCAGCGCACCTTCGATATCAACAGCCGCAGCACGCTGAACCAGGCCCCGGGCCTGCCCGGCGTGCTGCGCTGATCTCCGCTTTCCGCCGCGACGCATCGCGCCGCTCCCCCTGTTACTGATCAAATCGAGACGCACCGATGAGCAGCTACACCGCCCCGCTTTCCGACCTTCGTTTCGGCCTGCACGATGTGCTGAAGGTCGAGCCGCTGTTCGCCCGTCTTGGCTTCACCGACGCCACCGCCGATGTAGTCGATGCCGTGCTGGAAGAAGCCGGCCGCTTCAGCGCCAGCGTACTGGCCCCGCTCAACAGCGTGGGTGACGAGATCGGCTGCGTGCTCGACCAGGCCAGCGGCGAAGTAACCACCCCACCCGGCTTCAAGCAGGCCTACGATCAGTTCGTCGACGGCGGCTGGACCGGCCTGACCGCGTCGCCGGAACTGGGCGGTCAGGGCCTGCCGCACACGCTGGGCGTGCCGCTCAATGAAATGATCAACGCCGCCAACCTGGCCTGGGGCAACTTCCCGCTGCTGTCGCACGGCGCCATCGAAGCGCTGAAGCAGCACGGCGAAGCCTGGCAGCACGAGGCCTTCCTGAAGCCGCTGATCGAAGGCCGCTGGACCGGCACCATGTGCCTGACCGAGCCGCATTGCGGCACCGACCTGGGCCTGCTCAAGACCAAGGCCGAGCCGAACGCCGATGGCAGCTATTCGATCACCGGCACCAAGATCTTCATCACCGCCGGCGAGCACGACCTGACCGGCAACATCGTGCATCTGGTGCTGGCCAAGCTGCCCGACGCGCCGCCGGGCGCCAAGGGCATCTCGCTGTTCGTCACCCCGAAGTTCAAGGTCGACCGCGACGGCAACGTCGGTGAGCGCAACGCGCTGCGCTGCGGCTCCATCGAGCACAAGATGGGCATCAAGGGCTCGGTCACCTGCGTGATGAATTTCGATGGCGCGCAGGGCTACCTGGTCGGCCAGCCGCACAAGGGCCTGCAGGCGATGTTCACCATGATGAACACTGCACGGCTGGGTGTCGGCCTGCAGGGCATCGGCCTGTCCGAACGCGCCTACCAGAACGCGCTGAAGTACAGCCGCGAGCGCCTGCAGTCGCGTTCGCTCAGCGGCGCCAAGTTCCCGGAAAAGCCGGCCGACCCGATCCTGGTGCATCCGGACGTGCGTCGCATGCTGCTGACCATCAAGTCGCTGGTGGAAGGCAGCCGCCTGCTGGCCCTGCATGCCGCCACCCTGATCGACGTCGCCCACCATGCAGAAGATGCCGGCGAACGCGAGCGCGCCGACACCCTGGTGAGCTTCCTGACCCCGATCTCGAAGGCCTGCCAGACCGAATGGGGCATCGAGAACACCTACAACGCCCTGCAGTGCTTCGGTGGCCACGGCTACATCCGTGAGCACGGCATGGAACAGCTGGCCCGCGATGCCCGCATCACCACGCTGTATGAAGGCACCACCGGCATCCAGGCGCTGGACTTGATCGGCCGCAAGACCGCGTCCAGCCAGGGCGCCGGCCTGAAGCTGATGCTGGCCGAGATCGAAGCGTTCGCCAAGGCGAATGAAGGCAACGCAAGCCTGGCCGAGTTCATCGGCCCGCTGCGCGCCAAGGCCGCCGAGTGGGGCAAGCTGACGATGGACGTGCTGCAGCGTTCGGCCGCCAACCCGGACGAACTGGGTGCAGCCAGCTACGACTACCTGTTCTATTCGGGTTATGTGGTGCTGGCCTACTGGTGGGCCCGCAGCGTTGCCGCCGCCGATGCCAGCGCGCACGGCGCAGCATTCGCCCAAGGCAAGCGCGAGACCGCACGTTTCTACTTTGCCCGCGTGCTGCCGCGCACCCTCAGCCACGCCGCCGCCATCCAGGCGGGTGCCGCACCGCTGATGGCAATGGACGACGAACGCTTCGGCGCCTGAGCCGGGCCGCAGCCGGCACCCGCGGTAGTGCCGGCCGCTGGCCGGCAACTGCAACAGCTGGAGCAACAGCAACAGCTGGTTTCCTGCGGGATGGCGGGGTGGGTCCAATTGCGGGGGACGGCGCAAGTACGTCCCTGTAGCCTCGGTCGCGCCATCCATGGCGCTCACGCCCCCGCAACCGGACCCACCCCGCCTTCGACAACTCCCCGCGGCTGTTGGTAGGTGTCGACCTTGGTCGACACGTAGATCCAGAAATCACCGAAATCCATCTGGAGAAAAGCCCCCCTTTTGTTAAGGGGGCGCGCCGACGGCGCGGGGATAGGAGGGATGCGTGGGCATCCCAACCCGCCATCGGCGGGCTGGGATGCGGAATGCGCGGACCTGAATGTTGACGATTTGTGTATCGCCCGCTGGGCGATACACAAATCGTCAACATTCAGGTATAAGCTGTTTTCCCGATGGAGACAGACACTACACGCTTGGGTCTGATCGAAGCCGGAGCTCCGTTTTCTGCTCCGGGCGCCGAAGCATCGCCCAACGCCACGACGCTGCATCGCCCCGGCACGGTCCGGTTGCTCTCACTTGATGGTCACGGACGAGTCCTGGACTGGATCACCTGGCAGGACGCCGCCTGCCTCTACGCCCGCGATGCCGTCGCCTGGACGCTCGGTGACCCCTGCCTGCACATCCACGGTGGGACAAATCGTCGCAGTGGCATGCAGAGCGGGATGGACCTGCACCCGATCATCGCCGCGCGCGGCCACGCCCGCTCACGCGCGCTGGACCCGACACCGAACCTGACCAACCCGGCCCTGTTCGCCCGCGACGCCCATCTCTGTCTTTACTGCGGACAGCAGTTCGGACGCCCTACCCTGACCCGCGACCACGTCATGCCCTTGTCCAAAGGCGGCCTGGATACCTGGGAAAACGTCGTCACAGCTTGCTTCCACTGCAATTCGCGCAAGAGCGACCGCACCCCGCAACAGGCCGGCATGCCACTGCTGGCGGTGCCCTACCGGCCGAGCTGGATCGAGCACCTGATCCTGTCCAACCGCAACATCCTGGCCGACCAGATGGCGTTCCTGAGGGCCCAGCTGCCCAAGCGTTCCAAGCTCTGCACCTGAACACCTGAAATTGCAACCCTCACCGTCCTGTCACGGACGGCGGCGTTTGCTTGCCCCACCCCCGTTTGAGGGCGAAAATGGGCGTTCAGAACAAGTGCGAACATGATGATCGACTCTGCCCGCTATCCCCGCCTCGCGCGCATCCAGACACCGGATGACCTGCGCACGTTCGACGAATCCGAACTGACGGCGGTTGCCGATGAACTGCGTGCCTACCTGATCGAATCGGTTGGCAAAAGCGGCGGCCATTTCGCCGCCGGCCTGGGCGTGATCGAGCTCACCGTGGCCCTGCACTACCTGTACCAGACCCCGGTCGACCAGCTGGTCTGGGACGTCGGCCACCAGACGTATCCGCACAAGATCCTTACCGGTCGCCGCGACGAGATCCACACTGTCAAGCAGAAGGATGGCGTCGCGCCGTTCCCCAAGCGCGAGGAAAGCGAATACGACACCTTCGGTGTCGGCCACTCCTCGACCTCGATCTCGGCAGCGCTGGGCATGGCCATCGCGCGCCAGACGGAAGGCGACGATCGCAAGGTCGTGGCCGTGATCGGCGACGGCGCGATGACCGCCGGCATGGCGTTCGAAGCGCTGATGCACGCCGGCGGCATGGAACCGGAACCGAACCTGCTGGTGATCCTCAACGACAACAACATGTCGATCTCCGAGGCGGTGGGCGGGCTGACCAAGATGCTCGGCCGCGCCACCGGCAGCCGCACGCTCAATGCGCTGCGCGAAGGCGGCAAGAAGATCCTCGGCGACAAGAAGAACAACCCCGCCCGTTTCGTGAAGCGCTGGGAAGAACACTGGAAGGGCATGTTCGTGCCGTCCACGATGTTCGAGGAGATGGGCTTCCATTACACCGGCCCGATCGACGGCCATGACCTGCCGGCGCTGCTGTCCGCGCTGAAGACGCTGCGTGCCTCCAAGGGCCCGAAGCTGCTGCATGTCATGACCACCAAGGGCAAGGGTTACGAGCCGGCCGAAGGCGATCAGATCGGTTACCACGCGGTGGGCCCGTTCGATCCTGACAAGGGCTTGGTGGCCAAGACCGGCGCGAAGAAGCCCACCTACACCGACGTGTTTGGCGACTGGCTGTGTGACGCCGCCGCGGCCGAGCCGCGCCTGTATGGCATCACCCCGGCGATGCGCGAAGGCTCGGGCCTGGTGCGCTTCAGCAGGGAATATCCGCAGCGTTACTTCGACGTGGCCATCGCAGAGCAGCACGCGGTGACCCTGGCCGCAGGCATGGCTACCCAGGGCGGCAAGCCGGTGGTGGCGATCTATTCCACCTTCCTGCAGCGCGCGTACGACCAGTTGGTGCATGACGTGGCCATCCAGGATCTGGATGTCCTGTTCGCGATCGATCGCGCCGGCGTCGTCGGCCCGGATGGTGCAACCCATGCCGGCAACCTGGACCTCAGCTTCCTGCGCTGCGTGCCGAACATGGTGGTGATGGCCCCGTCCAACGAGGCCGAGTGCCGGCAGATGCTCAGCACCGGCCTGCAGCACCCCGGCCCGGCTGCGGTGCGCTACCCGCGCGGCAGCGGTACCGGCGTGGATGCCGGCAGCGATCTGTCGACCCTGCCGATCGGCAAGGGCGAGCTGCGCCTGCAGGGCAACCGTGTCGCCCTGCTCGCCTTCGGCAGCACCGTCGCCGCCGCCGAACAGGTGGGTCGCGAACTGGGCCTGAGCGTGGTCAACATGCGTTTCATCAAGCCACTGGATCGCGAGCTGGTACTGGCCATGGCCAACCAGCACGAGGCACTGGTGACGATCGAAGACAACGTGGTGGCGGGCGGCGCCGGTTCGGCCGTGGCCGAACTGCTCAATGCCGAGGACGTGCTGCGTCCGATCCTGCACCTGGGCCTGCCGGATGCCTTCCAGCATCACGCCAGCCGCGAGGACCTGCTGGCCGAGGCAGGCATCGATGCCGCTGGCATCCGTGCTGCCCTGCTCAAGCGCTGGCCGCAACTGGCAGCCGGTAACCCGCCGCTGAGCGCGGCGGGCTGAGAAACCGCGGAGGTATGGGCCACGTCATGCGTGGCTCCTCAGGCCCCTCATCCACGCATGGCGTGGATCTACCAAGGTCCTGATGGCGCAGAAATACATCCACGCATGGCGTGGATCTACCAGGGTGCTGGTGGCCCAGAAATACATCCACGCATGGCGTGGATCTACCAAGGTGCTGGTGGCGCAAAGTAGATCCACGCCATGCGTGGATGCCGCAGACCCTGCCGGCGAACGGCGCTGTCAGCCGTAGCTGATCGCTTCGACGAATGCCCCGCTGGACTCCACCCGCACCGACGCACGCTGGCCGGTATCAGTGAAATGCAGGCGGGCCAGGGTTTCGGCGAAATCGAAGGCACGGACGCCATCGCGGAACTCGATCGGTTCCGGCTTGTCCGGGTGCAGCACGCGCCATTGGCGCTGCTCACATTGCAGTCGGATCAACATGCGTTGCTCACTCCTTGAACAGCGTATCGACGACGAGAGAATGACCGCACCAGGCGCGACAGGGATGGCCAGTGCGAACCGGGACGCGCAAGGCGTCCCGGGGGTCGACAATACGAGGAAAGAAGTGTGATCGCTATCAGATTTCTCTGATCTTGAGCCGATCGCGTCAGCCGCTCAGTTCACCTGGAACTGGGCCCTGCAGCCGTTGCTGACCCAGATGCCACGGCGGTCCCAGCCCCAGCTCTGGCCTTCGATGCAGGCACTGCGCGATTCCTGCCGCACCAGACGCACGCCGCGACGAACCTGCGCATCACAGTACTGCTGGCGCCGGTCATTGGAATGGCAGGCAATCACCTGGCCGCCGCCACCCCACTGGCTTCCGCCCCAGCC
>NZ_QAIJ01000132.1:0-1305 GCF_003060985.1 Stenotrophomonas sp. HMWF023 | reverse complement strand
ACCGAGGCCGCGCACGACAGTGCGCCGATGCGCGAGGCCATGCGCCGCGCCGGCTGCAGCGTCGAACTGGTGCAGGTATTCGGCGAACCGCTGCAGGCCGGCACGCTGCCGCTGGGCAGCATGCAGACCGCCATCAACGGCGAGCGCGATGTCGGCTTGACCGTGGCGCTGGAAGGGCCGCATGCGCACGGCCGCCTGTTCGTGAAGGGCACCCGCAGCGACGACGTGTGGGATTACCCGGTGATGTACGTGCTGGCCGAAGACAAGCAGACCTTCGACCTGAGCGCGCTGGATGATGCCGAGGCGGCCGGCGAATGCGAACTGCAGGCCTGTCGTGATGGCGGTGGTTGCGGTGGAGGTATGGCGTTGTAGCTGCGGAGGCGACGCGAACAAGCGAGATGCCGTATCACCGGTACCGCCCTGTTCGTACCGCTGCTCCGTGCATCGTTGGCGCTGCTGGGTACGATCGCGTTGGCCGGCAAGATCATGCGCAACTCGGTGATCCTGATCAAGCAGATTCGGCACGACATCGATGCCGGGCATGATCGCTGGCATTCGATCACCAACGCCACGGTCGACGTTGTTACCCGATCGTGCAGACTGCACTGACGGCGCTTCTGCCGGCGCTGTTCGCAGCGTGGCTCCCGGTGAAGCCGTGCAAAGCGGGCCGTGATGATGCCGGGGTCGGATCCCTTTTTCGCAGAAAAATGGCTCTGACCCCATCCATGTATGACGTGGATCTACAGTAGAGCCACCCTATTGGTGGCTGCAGGAAAAGTCGGGCGCTGCCGAACGCAATTCTGCTCGGCAGTCGCTGATGCTTGTTTCGGGTCGCTGTCGCATTTGCCCATGCATGTCGGGCGATAGCGAAGCGATAGTTTTCCCACTGCTTGTCACGTCGCAATGAGCCTTGACGACAATTCGAGGTAATGATCCGCTCCCCATCAATGGGAGTCTGGCGATGTGAACGTACCGCGTCGGCGCTCCAGGTTTTGATCTCAGAAGAGGATGGTTATGAAGAATCAAGGATGTCGAACCGCCGCATTCTGCTTTGCCACTCTGATGCGGCCTCGGCGAGCGCGCAGCGGTTCCGCACTTGCCCGATGGGCTGTGGGCCTGATTCTCGCACTTGCGCTCACCCTGTGTGGAGACGCGCTCGCGCAGGAGAAAGCCACACGGTACTGCTACCAAACCTGCTTCGACACGCTCTATGAGGCGGAAGCGGAGCTTCAAAGGACAGAAGGTCCTTATGCCGGTCTGTGGAGAAGGCGCGAGACGCAGCATCACGCGAGCTACGGTGAGATC
>NZ_QAIJ01000131.1:0-2361 GCF_003060985.1 Stenotrophomonas sp. HMWF023 | reverse complement strand
GCCGTCGCCCGTCCCGCCGCCGCCGCAGGCGCCGGTCGTCGACGTGCCGGAACCGCGCGCGAACGATATCGTCACCCCGCCGTCGCCGCCGTCGCCGCCGGCACCGCCGACCTCGATCGAGGCCAGCGTGGACATCTCGTCGAAGGCCATGAATCCGCCGCGCTATCCGCCGGCCGCCTTCCGCGCTGGTATCCAGGGCGAAGTGATCCTGATCATTGATGTCGATGCCCAGGGCAACGTCACCAATGTCACGGTGGAAAAGTCCAGCCGTAACCGCGATCTGGACCGTGCTGCGATGGAAGCTGCCCGCAAGTGGCGTTTCAACGCCGCCGAAGCTGGCGGTAAGAAGGCTGCCGGCCGCGTCCGCGTCCCGGTCAACTTTGCGCTGAACTGATGCGCCCGGGTGGCCGCCCGGCCGCCCTCGCCTCCAGTTCGATTGTTTAGCTTAGCTACACCCTTTATCACCACACACAACAAAGGTAAGCGTCATGCTGCAGGAAATTTTCATCGCCGCTGCTGCCGGGGGCAATCCGTCCAACGCCCTGTCGCAGATGGGCTTCGAGCATCTGATCCACGAAATGACCACCAAGCCGGGTGATTTCGCGGTTTCCTGGGTCGTGCTGCTGACCCTGGTCGTCATGTCCGCCATGTCCTGGTACTGGACCGTCATCAACATCTTCCGTGCTACCCGCCTGAAGAGCGCCGCTGATCGCGTCGTCAGCCTGTTCTGGGATACCCCGAACGCGCAGGACGCCATCCGTGCAATGGAAGAACAGCCGGCTTCGGAGCCGTTCTCGAAGATCGCACTGGACGCTGCCCAGGCTGCTGCGCACCACCAGCGTGCTGAAGGCGGCGCTGTCGGCGGCGTGGGTGAGAACCTGAGCCGTTCGGAGTTCGTCGACCGCGCTCTGCGCCAGGCCGTGACCCGCGAAAGCAACAAGCTGCAGTCGGGCATGACCCTGCTGGCCACCGTCGGTGCAACCGCTCCGTTCGTCGGTCTGCTGGGTACCGTGTGGGGCATCTACGGCGCGCTGATCAAGATCGGTGCCACCGGCTCCGCTTCGATCGACGCCGTTGCCGGCCCGGTGGGTGAAGCACTGATCATGACCGCCATCGGTCTGTTCGTCGCGATCCCGGCCGTGTTCGCCTTCAACTTCTTCAGCAAGATCAACAGCGCGACCATCAGCAAGTTCGATACCTTCGCGCACGACCTGCACGACTTCTTCGCCACCGGTTCGCGCGTCCGCTAATTGCGACGCGCTGTACCCCGCGAGAACGTAGTCACCAAGATCTAGACGGAGCCCGTTATGGCTTTCAGTAGTGGTAACAGCGGCGGCCCCATGGCCGACATCAACGTTACGCCCCTCGTGGACGTGATGCTGGTGCTGCTGATCATCTTCATCATCACGGCGCCGCTGATGTCCCACAAGGTCAAGGTGGATCTGCCGGAGGCCAACCTGGTCCAGAAGCCGGACGACACCAACGACCGCAAGGGTCCCATCACCCTGGCAGTCAAGGAAGACGGTTCGATCTACTGGAACGACGAAGAGATCAACAAGCAGACTCTCGAGTCGCGCTTGGCGACCGCCGCCCAGCAGACCCCGCAGCCGCCGTTGAACCTGCGTGGTGACCGCACCACCAAGATGCGTGTCATCAACGAGATGACCAAGATCGCGCAGGAACAGGGCATGCTGGACGTCGGCTTCGTGGCGACCAAAGAGAAGGGGCAATAAGCCATGGCATTCAGTAGTGGTGGTGGCAAAGGCCCCATGGCAGACATCAACGTCACGCCCCTCGTGGACGTGATGCTGGTGCTGCTGATCATCTTCATCGTCACCGCGCCGATCATGACGTACCCGATCGCCGTGGACCTGCCGCAGCGCGTGCTCAACCCACCGCCGCAGCTGGTCGAACCGCCGCCGCCGATCGAGTTGAAGATCGACGCCAGCAACCAGGTCTCGTGGAACAACAGCCCGATCAACGCAAGCGAACTGCAGCAGCGGATGGAGCAGGAGGTCCAGCGTGACCCGACCAACCAGCCGGAACTGCGGATCGATGCCAGCCCGGATTCGGAGTACGACGTGATGGCCAAGGTTCTGGCCGCCGCGAAGAATGCTCAGATGAAGAAGATCGGCTTCGTGCAGCAGTAAATCGCTACACCGCAATACATCAGTCATGACGCGACTGCAGACGCCCCTGGAAACAGGGGCGTCTTTTTTGTGGGCGGTGGTGGTCTGCCGGCCCTACGTAGCCGCTGTTGGTAGGTGTCGACCTTGGTCGACACGTGGAACCACGCCATGCGTGGATGCGTCTTGCTGGGAACGCGTCCGGGAACAAATGCCTCTGACCGGTGCGTGTCCC
>NZ_QAIJ01000130.1:9368-15113 GCF_003060985.1 Stenotrophomonas sp. HMWF023 | reverse complement strand
TGCGCAGCAACGTCTGGGGCGAAGGGCGCGCAGCGCACTTCGCTTCCCCAGCCAGATAAATAAAAAAGGCCACCCGAAGGGCAGCCTTTTTTATTTATCTGGCGGAGAGAGGGGGATTCGAACCCCCGAAGCGCGGTTTAGACGCTTACACACTTTCCAGGCGTGCTCCTTCAACCACTCGGACACCTCTCCGGATCCCTGCCATCGGCAAACGCCTCAGCAGGGGCGCAAATTCTAGCGGGCGCAGCGGCAGGACACAAGCACTGGTTTGCAGGGCGAGAGGGCTGGACAGGCGTGGCACAATGGAACATCCGATGGAAGACGGTGGCCTGATGTCCTATCTCGTCCTTGCCCGCAAGTGGCGTCCGAAGCGTTTTGCCGAGCTGGTGGGCCAGGAACACGTGGTCCGTGCGCTCAGCAATGCGCTGGACAGCGGCCGGGTCCACCACGCGTTCCTGTTTACCGGTACCCGCGGCGTGGGCAAGACCACGATCGCGCGCATCTTCGCCAAATCGCTGAACTGTGAGCAGGGCACCAGTGCCGATCCCTGCGGCCAGTGTGCGGCCTGCCTGGACATCGACGCCGGGCGCTACATCGACCTGCTGGAAATCGATGCCGCGTCCAATACCGGCGTGGACGATGTGCGCGAGGTGATCGAGAACGCGCAGTACATGCCCTCGCGTGGCAAGTACAAGGTGTACCTGATCGACGAAGTGCACATGCTGTCCAAGGCCGCGTTCAATGCGCTGCTGAAGACGCTGGAAGAGCCGCCGGAACATGTGAAGTTCCTGCTGGCCACCACCGACCCGCAGAAGCTGCCGGTCACCGTGCTCAGCCGCTGCCTGCAGTTCAACCTCAAGCGTCTGGACGAAGATCAGATCCAGGGGCAGATGACCCGCATCCTCGCCGCCGAGGAGATCGAGTCGGACCCGGCCGCCATCGTGCAGCTGGCCAAGGCCGCCGACGGCAGCCTGCGTGACGGCCTGTCGCTGCTCGACCAGGCCATCGCCTATGCCGGCGGTGCGCTGCGCGAGGATGTGGTGCGCACCATGCTGGGCACGGTCGACCGCACCCAGGTGGCGGCCATGCTCGATGCGCTGGCCGAGGGCGATGGCCCGCGCCTGCTGCAGGTCGTTGCGGCACTGGCCGAGTTCTCACCGGACTGGAGCGGCGTGCTTGATGCGCTGGCCGAAGGCCTGCACCGCATCCAGGTGCAGCAACTGGTGCCGGGCGCATCCGCCGCTGCCGAAGGACTGGATGCCAGCGTATTCGCCGAGCGCCTGCGCCCTGAAGTGGTCCAGCTCTGGTATCAGATGGCCTTGAACGGTCGTCGTGATCTGCCACTGGCGCCCAGCCCACGCGCCGGCTTTGAAATGGCCGTGCTGCGCATGCTGGCGTTCCGACCCGCGGCTGCCGTGCCGTCGGTACCGCGCACCCCGGAATCCTCCGGTGGCAGCGCACCGACCGGTACGGGCCAGACCGGGGGCGGCGTTGCTGGCAGCCACGAAGGAGCTGCCCCGGCGGCCGCTGCTGCGCAGGGAGCCGTCGCCGTCACCCAGGCCGCTGCAGCATCGGTGCCGGTGGAGGCAACCGCTCAGACGCCGACCCCGACACCACAGCGCGAACCCGAGCCGGAACCCGAGCCGACCCCGGAACGGGATCCGACGCCTGAACCTGAACCGGTTCCGGTCGAGGAACCCGGGTCGCCGCCGCCGATGAAGGTGCAGCTGGCTCCCGACGCGGCCACGCCCAAGGCGCCCGCCGAGGCAGACGACCTGCCGCCGTGGGCGACCGACGAGGACACTTCCCGCGATGAGGCGCTGGCCGCTGAAATGGCGACGCCCGACGCGGCCATGGTCGCCCCGTGGCACGAGCCGCCAGCGCCGGCGCCGCAGCCGGTTGCAGAGGCTGTCGCGGTGCCGGAGCGTCCATTCCGTGCGGAAGGCATCCCGATCGCCCCAGCCGTCTCGACTGTCGCTTCCGACCGCGCCCCGTCGGGAAACGTCAGTGACCTGGCCTGCGCCGAGGACTGGCTCGACCTGGTTGCCAACAGCGGCCTGAGCGGTCCATCGCGACAGCTTGCAGCCAATGCGGCCTTCATCAGTTGCCAGCATGGGGTCTTGAAACTGGGCCTTTCGCCCGGATTTGAATACCTGCGCTCCGAGCGCGCGCTGGCAGCGCTGGGCGAGGTGCTGGAAAAGTCCCTTGGCCAGGCGCTGAAGATCGTGGTCGAGACCGCGGAGGCCGAGCAGGTCCCGGCCGAGACCCTGCACCAGCGTGCCGACCGCCAGCGTGGCGAGCGGCAGCAGGCTGCCGAGGCCATTTTCATGGACGATCCGGAAGTCCAGTTGCTGATCCAGCAGCACGGCGCCCGGGTTGTTTCCGATTCCATCCGTTCTTTTGACGAGTAAGACGACATGCGCGGCAATATCGCCCAACTGATGCAGCAGGCCCAGAAGATGCAGGAAAACCTGCAGAAGGCCCAGGAAGAAATCGCCAAGATCGAAGTGACCGGCAGCGCCGGTGGCGGCATGGTCAGCGTCACCCTGACCGGTGCCAAGGAGTGCCGCAAGGTGCGCATCGATCCGTCGCTGGCCAGCGATCCGGAAATGCTGGAAGACCTGATCGCCGCCGCCTTCAACGATGCGTCCAACAAGATCGACGCCGAGTCGAAGTCGAAGATGGGTTCGGCCACCGCCGGCATGCAGCTGCCGCCGGGCATGAAGATGCCGTTCTGATGTCCTGCATGGCACCCGCACTGCCGGGTGCCATGCACTGTGTAGCGTCGAGCGTGCTCGACTGCCCGCAATTTCCAGTCGAGCACGCTCGGCCCTACAGAACACGCCGCCGTGTCCGCACCCCTGCTTGAACAACTGATCGATGCACTGCGGGTGTTGCCTGGCGTAGGCCAGAAGACGGCACAGCGCATGGCCTACCACCTGCTCGAGCGCGAGCGCGAAGGTGGCAAACGCCTTGCCGGGACGCTGGCAGAGGCGGTCGAACGCATCGGTCATTGTGCGCAGTGCCGCGATTTCAGCGAAACCGAGCTGTGCCCGACCTGCGCCAATGGCAGCCGCGAGCGCAGCCAGTTGTGCGTGGTGGAATCACCGGCTGACCGCTTGGCGATCGAGAACGCCACCGGCTATCGCGGCGTTTACTTCGTGCTGCAGGGGCGCCTGTCGCCGCTGGATGGCATCGGCCCGCGCGAGCTGGGTCTGGAGCAGCTGGAACAGCGTCTGGCCGAAGCGGAAGTGCAGGAGCTGATCATTGCCACCAGTGCCACTGTCGAAGGCGAAGCCACCGCGCACTACCTCGCGCAGCTGGCACGCGCCCGCCAGGTGCGGCCGAGTCGGCTGGCCCAGGGCCTGCCCCTCGGCGGTGAGCTGGAGTACGTCGATCGCGGCACGCTGTCGCACGCGTTCGGCACCCGCAGCGAAGTGCGCGATTGAGTCGATGCCGGGCATGCCCCGGCGTTACCGGCCTACAATGCGGTGACACCCGCCGAGGCCGACCATGAGCAGCGAAACCCTCTTCAGCAAGATCATCCGTCGCGAGATCCCGGCCACCATCGTCTATGAAGACGAGGACGTGCTGGCGTTCAAGGACATCGCGCCCCAGGCGCCGGTGCACGTGCTGTTCATTCCGAAGAACGAGATCATTCCGACCCTGGATGACCTGCAGCCGTCGCAGGCGCACCTGATCGGCAAGCTGGCCCTGGCCGCCGCCGAGTACGCGCGGCAGGAAGGCTTCGCCCAGGACGGCTACCGCATCGTGATGAATTGCCGCGAAGATGCCGGGCAGACCGTGTTCCATATCCACATGCATCTGCTGGCTGGCGCGCCGCTGGGTCACTTCGGCACGCCGGGGCGTTGAGGCAGTCATCCACGCATGGCGTGGATAAAGTAGATCCACGCCATGCGGGGATAAAAAAGCGTCGCAGTGCAGCATCGCCCCGAGCAGACCCACACCATGCATGAATGAAAAAGGCCGCCCCATGGGCGGCCTTCTGCATCATGCGTACCGGGCCTGGACTACCACCAGCCCCAGCCGCGGTAACCGCCCCAGTACGGGCCATACGGGCCCGGGCCCCACGGTCCGTAGGGGTAGGGCACGACATCGACCTGGCGCTGCTCCGGCCACAGGTAGATCACGTCGGCCGCCAGCTTCGGCAGTCGGTAGTCGTAATCACCGATACGGGTGTTGGCGTAGCCATCGATCTTGCCGATGAAGGTCACGTCGCGGCCGGCTTCGAACACGGCCGGGTCGTAGAAGCCGGCACGGCAGGCGATGAAGCGGCCGTCACTGGCATCGGAGGAGGTCGTGTTCGGGCGACCACTGCCGTTGAGCGGGCGCGAGATGATCTGGAAACAGGTCTCGCCCTGGACGGGCTTGGTTTCGATGATCCGGCCACCCCAGCGCACCGGCGTGCCGACCTGCTGGGTGGCAACCGAGTCGCGCGGGGAAACCAGGCTGAACTGTCCCTGCAGCGGCTTGGGGGCCGTGGCGCAGGCCGACAGGGCCAGGGCGGCCACGGCGGTGAGGAGGAACTTGGTATTCATGGGGAGGCTCCGGAAGTCGGGCGATGCCTGCGCAGGTCCCGCAATAATGGGGCGAGCTCGGTACAAGTGCCAGCGTAGCGTGCATCAGCGAAACGCTGGCTGAGTGTGATGAGGGCCGGGTCGGGTCGTTGCCCGTTGACCCGCCGCGCCCAGTGCAGGGCGGGTTCGTGCGGTTCGCGGCCCAGCCCCAGCCGCGCATAGCGCAGCCCCAGCCGGTGCCAGGCGCGCAGCAGCGGGTCGCGCTCGCGTTCGCCACGGGCCAGCAGCCACGCCATCCAGGCCAGCGCCAGCGACACCGCCATCACGAAGCCGGCCAGCAGCTGTCCCGGCTGCAGGTCGTCCAGCCCGAACGGTTGCAGCAACTGCTGCTGGCGGCGTGCATCGAACGACAGCACCAGTTCGTTCCAGCCCCTGCGCATCCAGTCGCGGACCTGGCCCAGTTGCTGCCAGCGCTGCTGTAGCCCGGTATCGGCCCCGGCCTGCAGGCGGTCGTCCAGCGTGTCCAGGATGCGCTCGGGTGCTACTGCCGCTGTCGGGTCGATGCGCACCCAGCCGCGTTGCGGCAGCCACACCTCGGCCCAGGCGTGGGCGTCCATCCGCCGCAGTACCCAGTAGTCGCCGATCCGGTTGCGCGTGCCGCCGGCGAACCCGGTGACCACACGTGCTGGAATGCCGGCGTTGCGCATCAGCACCACGAAGGCAGAGCTGAAATGCTGGCAGTAGCCGGCCTTGTAGTCGAACAGGAAAGCATCGACAGGATCGCGCCCGGCGGCAGGCGTTGCCAGCGTGTACGAAAAGTCCGCGGTGATCCACGCCAGGGCGCGACGGACCACCGCTGCATCATCGCTTCCGGCTTCCTGCCGCCACTGCCGGGCCAGGGTTGCCGTGCGGGGGTTGAAGCCTTCCGGCAACTGCAGCGCGGCGCGGCGCTGATACGACGACAGCGTGGCATCAAAGCGCTGCGGCGGGGCCGACTGCAGACGCCACCGGCTCAGCGCAGACAAACTGCGGTCGCTGCTCAGGCTCAGGGCGGCATCAAGCCGGCTGCCTTCCGGTGCGGCGGTGGGCAGATCCAGCGCAACCAGCTGGCGACGGTCGGTGGGCTCGTAATCGATCTGGTAGTTCCAGCCTTCCGTGCCGTGCTCGACCACTGCAGGCGGCAAACGCTCGGTACGGCGGTCGCGTC
>NZ_QAIJ01000130.1:0-9358 GCF_003060985.1 Stenotrophomonas sp. HMWF023 | reverse complement strand
GACATGGCCATCGAACTGGGTCAGTACCGGCCCGCGCCAGTAGCGCTGCGCCGGCTCCGGAACCGCGCCGAAGAACTGCGCCCGCAGGGCCGGCGTATCGTCGGCCATCAGATCCAGCCACTTGTCCGGCTCCATCGTGTCCGACAGCCCGGGCGTACCGACGGCGCGTTCGGGTATGCCCCACAGCGGCGTGGCCAATCGTGGGAACAGCCAGAAGCAGGCCAGCGCCAGCGGCAGGCCGATCAGCAGCAGGCGGCCGACGCCGCGAAGCTGCGCGGACAGCGGCGGTGGCGTACTGCGGCCTTCACCCTGTGCCAGTCGCTGCAGCGCAATCAGGGCGCTGATGCCGGCCAGCACGGCGAGCACGGTGGTCAGCGGCCCCTGGTCGAGCAGGAATGCAGCAAACGGTGAAAACAGGGCAAAGCCGAGCAGGCTGCGTGCATCGCGCAGGGTGCGCAGCTCGCTGGACTTGATCGCCAGCATCGCCGCCAACAGCGCGCAGCCGGTATCCCGGCCGGGGCGCACCGCACCCATCTGCCAGACGATGGCGGCCAGCATGCCCAGTACCAGCAGTACGCGCACCGGCATCGGCAGCATGCCGCGCTGCGACAGTGCGGCAGTGACGACCGCTGCCACGGCGATCAACGCGGCCAGCGTGGTGGGCAGCTGCAGCAGCAGCGGCAACAAGGCCAGTGCGGCGCTGGCCAGCGTCCACGTGCGGGTGTTGTGGTCCAGCAGCAGGGCAGGCTCAGCCATGGGGAAGCAACGCCAGCGCGCGCAGGCACAGATGGTGGTGGCTGGCGCCCTGGCCGGGGCCGATCGGCGGCTGCATCGGCAGCAGCAGTGTGTAGCGACGGCCTTCGCGCTCGGCGCTGTCCACCCAGCGTGCCAGCCGCGCGATGCGGGCCTCCTGGCCCAAGGGGGCCAGCGCGCGCCAGTCCAGCACCACTTCGATGCCTATCGGCTTCTCGTATTCGCGTACCAGCAGCGTGTCGCGGCGCGCGGAGTGTTTCCAGGCAATGCTGCGCGGTGGATCTCCAGCGCGATACGGGCGCAGCTGATGCAGTTCCTCGCCGTTGGCGTGGGCGCGGGTGTGTAGAGGATCACTGCCCTGCTGCGGCAACGGTGGCGCTTTCGCTTCGGCCAGCGGGTAGACCAGCAGGGGTTCTTCCGGCCACACCCATGACCACGCCCTGACCAGGCCAAGTGGTTGTGTGGTGGACAGGCGGATACGCGGCAGTTCCAGCCAGCCACGGCGTTCGCTGGGAACTTCCAGCTCGGCTTCGCCGCGGCCGTGTGCGGGCAGGTCGAGCCACGTCTCGCTGTCGCCCAGTTGCAGGTGCAGGCCGTGGCGCGCTCGCGGGTCGCGCAGCGACAGGTCCACGCGCAGGCGCAGCGGTTGCCCGGCCGGCAGCGGTTCGGCGGAGATTGCATCGATCTGCACGCCCGACAGCTGCAGGTGTGCCGCGATGGTGCTGGCGATCGCGGCTGCGGCCAGCAGCAGTGCCAGCAGCAGGGCCGGGTTGTTGTTGTAGTTCAGCGCGCCCAGCAGCATCGCGACCAGCAGGCAGGCCACAAACAGGCCGAAGCGGGTGGGCAGCACGTAGATGCGCCGTCGGTCCAGCCGTTGCGGCAACGACTCCGGCGTGCGCGGGCGTGCCAGCTGCAACAGTCGCCGGGCATGCGATGCCATCTTCAATCGACCGCGACAGTCTGCAGGATCGCGCGTGCCAGCGTCGGCCCCGAGCTCGACTCGGCTTCACCCACCAGGCGATGGCCAGCCACCGCTACGAACAGCGTCTGCACGTCCTCGGGTACCACGTGGCCACGGCCGAGCAACAGCGCATGTGCCTTGGCTGCGCGCAGCAGAGCCAGGCCGGCGCGCGGCGACAATCCCACGCGCACGCCGGCGTGCTGGCGGCTGCGGGTCAGCAGTGCCTGCACGTAGTCCACCAGCGCGTCGCTGATATGCACCTGGCCGACCGCCTCGCGCAGTGCGCGTACCTGGGTGTCGTCCAGCTGGGGCAGCGCGCGGGCGATCAGGTCGCGGCGATCGCTGCCGCGCAGCAGCTCACGTTCCGCCTGCGCGCTGGGGTAGCCCATCGCCAGCCGCAGCAGGAAGCGATCAAGCTGCGAATCGGGCAGCGGGAACGTGCCTGACAGATCCACCGGGTTCTGCGTGGCGATCACGAAGAACGGATCGGGCAGGGCATGGGTTTGACCGTCGAGGGTGACCTGCTGCTCGGCCATCGCTTCCAGCAGGGCGCTCTGCGTGCGCGGCGGCGCCCGGTTGATTTCGTCGGCCAGCAGCACGTGGGTGAAGACCGGCCCGGGATGGAACTGGAACTGGCGGCTGCCGGCGTCGTAGACCGATACGCCGAGTACGTCGGCCGGCAGCAGGTCGGAGGTGAACTGCACGCGCTGGAAGCTCAGCCCCAGGCTGCTGGCCAGGGCATGGGCCAATGTGGTCTTGCCGAGACCGGGCAGGTCTTCGATCAGCAGATGGCCGCCAGAGAGCAGGGCCACAAAGGCCAGTCGAACCTCCTGCACCTTGCCCAGCACCAGTGCATTGACCTGGTCCTGCGCGTTGCGCAGGGACTGACGCAGTTGATCGGTTAGCATGCTGGGCATGGGGGACGAAGCTGTCATGGTCGTCTCAAGTTCGGTAACCGGTCGATTCTATCCATAGAGCAATGCAGGGCGAACAACGCGCACGTACGATTTTTCTCTGGTTATGGACGCTCGTCACAGCGGCCAAGCTGGTCGTGGCCGCGCGCCTGCCGTTGTTCGTCGATGAGGCGTTCTACTGGCAGGAAGGCCAGCACCTGGCGGCGGCCTATTCGGATCTGCCAGGGCTGACGGCTTGGTTGACCCGGTTGGGTGTGGAGCTTGGCGGCCAGCACGTGCTTGCACTGCGCCTGCCGTTCCTGGCCATTGGCGCACTGCTGCCGCTGCTGGTATCGCGCATTGCGGCGCGCTGGTTCGGCAACGTTGCGGGTTGGCAGGCCGGCAGCTTGACGCTGCTGATGCCGTTGTCGGCCACGCTGGGTCTGCTGGCCGTACCCGATGTGCCGATGGCACTGGCGGCGGTGCTGTGCCTGGACGCCGGCGCACGCTTGCTGCGCAACGTAGACGCGTCCTCGGCGGTGAAACTGGCGCTGGGCCTGCTGATCGGCGCGCTCAGCCACTATCGTTTCATCGGCGTGATCGGCGTCGGCTTCGTTGCCCTGCTGGCGCTGCCGCAGGGCCGGCGCATGCTGGCCGATCCGCGCGTCTGGGTGGCCCTGGCCGTTGGCGTACTGGCATGGCTGCCGCTGCTGGCCTGGAATGCCGACAATCACGATGCCGGCCTGAAGTTCCAGGTGGTCGAGCGTCATCCGTGGGCGTTCGAGTGGCGCGGACTGTGGTTCCTGGTGATCCAGCCGATGCTGGTGACGCCCATCCTGTGCATCGCGATGTGGAAGGTGGCGCTGGCGGGTACCCGCAGTGGCGGCGGTGCGCGCGTGCAGTGGCGTTATTTCGGTCTGGTCGGCGGTGTGTCGACATTGGGCATCTTCGCACTGGGCTTCTTCACCGACGTCGAGCGCATCAGCTTCCATTGGCCGCTGCCGGGCTACCTGGCCCTGCTGGTGGCGGTGCCGGTGATCCTCAACGGCTGGCCGCGCTGGTTGCGGCGTACCGGCTGGTGGCTGGCCGGGCTGGGCATGGTGCTGGCCTTCGGCTATTACCTGATGGCGTCCTCGTCATCGCTGCGCGAGCAGTTGGCCGGCGACAAGTACTACCCGCGCAACTTCGCCGGCTGGCAGCCGCTGGCTGCTGCGGTCCGCGAAGAACTGCAGCAGATGCCTGAAGGCAGCCGCGTACTGGCCGGCAACTTCAAGGTGGGCGCCGAACTGGGCTTCCAGCTGGGCCGCGGTGACATCGAAGTGCTGCCGCATCCGCTCAACGACAAGCACGGCCGTACCGCGCAGCTGGCGCAATGGAACCAGGTGCATGAGGGCGAGCGCGACGTGCCGATGCTCCTGGTGCTGTCGCCCAGCGATCAGCGTTTCCGCGATCTGCTCACCCGCTATCACGCCCTCTGCGAACAGGTCGGGCCGCTGCCGCCACCGCGCGTGGTCAGCAACGATCATGGATTCCAGCGCTTCCTGCTGTTCAGCCTGCCGGTGCAGCGCGCGCAGGGTCCATGCGTAGCCCCCGCACTGGCCTGGCTGGACACCCCCTCCAACGGCGACGTGGTGAGCGGCACGCTGGCGATCAAGGGCTGGGCGTTCAAGGAAGGTGTCGGCCTGTCGCGGGTTGAAGTGCTGGTGGATGGTCGTTCGATCGGCGACGCCAGCTACGGGCGGGTGTTCGATATCCGCCATGCCTGGCCAGACAGCACCGACCCGCAGCATCCGGCTGTCGGTTTCGATGCAACGCTCGATACGGGTACGTTGTCACCGGGAAAGCACTGGCTGGGCCTGCGTCTGCATGGTCGCGATGGCAGCGTGGAGCAGTGGCAGGAACAGCCGTTCGTCGTGGAAAAGCGCTGAGGCATCGTGCCTCGTGTAGCGGGCCGGGTTACGGCACCGAGCATCCGGCCCTGCGCAGCAATCCGCACAGTGCGATCAGCGGCAGCCCGATCAGCGCCGTAGGGTCGCGATTGTCGATGGCGTCGAACAGGCTGATGCCCAGGCCTTCGCACTTGAAGCTGCCAGCGCAGTCCAGCGGTTGTTCGATGGCCACGTAGCGGGCGATCTCCGGCGCCTGCAGCGTGCGGAAGCGCACCTGGGTCAGATCCATTGCCGTGAAGGATTCTCCGTCACAGGTGAGACTGATGGCAGTGTGGAAGCGCACCGTCTGCCCGGACATTGCCGCCAGCTGTGCGCAGGCCGCCTCGACCGTGCCCGGCTTGCCCAGCGGCTGACCGTTCAGGTCCGCCACCTGGTCCGAGCCGATCACCCAGCTGCCGGGGTGGCGGGCGGCCACGTCGGCCGCCTTGGCGCTGGCCAGGCGTGCCGCCAGCGCCAGCGGGGCCTCGTTGGCTTGCGGGGTCTCGTCCACCTGCGGGCGTGCGCAGTCGAAGGGCAGCCCCAGCCGTTCCAGCAGGTCGCGGCGGTAGCGGGAGGTGGAGGCCAGGACCAGGGCAGGCATGCGGGAATTCCGGGGGCGGGGCGCGGCAGTCTGGCCCGGCACAGCCAGCCACAGCAAGCCTTTCATGGCAGTCATTTGACACGCGACCTGCCGATCCTTAATATTCGGCGGCTTATGTCCGCGAACGTACCCGAAACGCTGGATGCCTGGCGGATGGTCGTAGCGCGAAGGCGCTTCGACGGTCAGGTCTCCCTGGCTGAATTGACTCGCCTGCAGGGGCTTGTCGCAGATACCGAAGGCGAGTGTAATTACTCGCTCGAATTCGGTCGCGACGAGATCTTGCGGGTATCCTATGTGGAACTCAGCATCGATACCGCGTTGCCGCTGACCTGTCAGCGCAGCATGCAGCGTTTCCTGCTGCCGGTGAAGATGACCCAGAGACTTGGCCTGATCCGCGACGAAGACGAGGAATCGTCCTTGCCGGAGGAATACGAGCCGTTGCTGGTGCCGGAAGATGGCCAGCTGCGTCCGTTGGACCTGGTCGAGGACGAACTGGTGCTGGCGGTGCCGGTGGTACCCCTGTCGCCGTACGGTGAGGCAGTCGACAAGGACTGGGCACCGACCGAAGAAGAAATTGAAAAGGCCAACCCGTTCGCGGCGTTGGCGGCATTGAAGAAACAATAGCAGCCGGTTGTCGTCGGCGGCTGCGGCGAAAGCGAAAAGTGTGCTGGACGCTGGCGTCCTGTGCGACGAAACGACGAAGCAAAACGAACCGAGTTTGGAGCAATCCCATGGCTGTCCAGAAATCCCGTGTTACCCCGTCCCGTCGTGGCCAGCGTCGTTCGCATGACGCCCTGAGCGCCAAGCAGCTGTCGACCGACCCGACCACCGGCGAAGTGCATCTGCGTCACCACATCACTGCTGACGGTTTCTACCGCGGCAAGAAGGTCATCCAGACCAAGTCTTCTGCTGTCCAGGAAGACTGATGTGCCGGAAGGCCGCTGCCCGCTGGGCAGCGGCCTTCGCCTTCTTTCCCGGGCACGCCGGTGAACGGCGGCTCGTGCAACAGGAAACATGATGAGCAAGCGGATCTACTCGAGGATCGCGGGCACCGGTAGCTATTTGCCGGAAAAAGTCCTGACCAACGCCGACCTGGAAAAAATGGTCGAGACCTCGGACGAGTGGATCCAGACGCGCACCGGTATCCGTGAACGGCACATCGCTGCCGAAGGCGAAACCACCAGCGATCTCGGCTACCAGGCCGCGCTGCGTGCGATCGAAGCGGCCGGTATCGACGCCTCGCAGCTCGACATGATCGTGGTCGGTACGACCACCCCTGATCTGATCTTTCCCTCCACCGCGTGCCTGATCCAGGCCAAGCTCGGTGTGAGCGGCTGCCCCGCTTTCGACGTCAACGCGGCCTGTTCGGGCTTCGTGTTCGCGCTCAGCGTGGCTGACAAATTCATCCGCTCCGGTGATGCCCGCCATGTACTGGTGATCGGCGCGGAAACCCTGACCCGCATCGTCGACTGGGAAGACCGCACCACCTGCGTGCTGTTCGGTGATGGCGCGGGCGCCGTCGTGCTCAAGGCCGACGAAGAAACCGGCATCCTCAGCACCCACCTGCATTCGGATGGCAGCAAGAAAGAGCTGCTGTGGAATCCAGTCGGCGTCTCGGTCGGTTTCGGTGAAGGCAACAATGGTGGCGGCACCATCAACATGAAGGGCAACGACGTGTTCAAGTACGCCGTCAAGGCGCTGGACTCGGTCGTGGACGAAACCCTTGATGCCAACGGCCTGACCAAGTCCGACCTGGACTGGCTGATCCCGCACCAGGCCAACCTGCGCATCATCGAAGCCACCGCCAAGCGGCTGGACATGTCGATGGACCAGGTGGTGGTCACCGTCGACAGGCATGGCAATACCTCGTCCGCCTCGGTGCCGCTGGCGCTGGATGCTGCCGTTCGTTCCGGCAAGGTCGAGCGCGGCCAGCTGCTGCTGCTGGAAGCATTCGGTGGTGGCTTCACGTGGGGTTCGGCACTGCTGCGCTATTGATAGAGCGAGTTACGACAACGTGAAACCGTCGTTACGGCCCCTCTGGGGCCGTAATGCGTTAAAGGAGACTGTCATGGTTGAGCCCATCGTCATCGAAGGGCAACGCGCCTGGCTGAAGCAGTACGGCGAAGGAAGCCGAGCACTGGCCCTGGGCCTGCTCAATTTTGTTGCCCGCCGGTTCCATCTCGATGCCCTGCGCCCGCCGCCGCACCGCGGTGGCGACGCCGCGCGCGAAACCGAGGCACGCCGTCTGGCTGAACTGCAGGCGCAGGGCGTGAACGTGCCCGCGGTGATCGGCAGTGGCCATGCCGCGCTGGTGATCGGCGACAACGGCAACTCGTTCAATACCTGCCTGCGCGAAGCTGACGATGCCGGCCGCGATCGCCTCGTGGCTGCGGCGATGCAGGCCATTGCCGAAGCGCATGGTCGTGGCGCGTATTTCGGCCAGCCGCTGCCGCGCAACCTCACCTGGGATGGCCAGAACGTCGGTTTCATCGACTTCGAAGAAGATCCGCTGGAAGTGATGGACCTGGCCGAGGCACAGGCGCGCGACTGGCTGATGTTCGGCTACGGCGTGGCCAAGTACTACGCCGACCGCCCCGAATGCCTGCAGGCGATGATGGCCGAAGCGATGAACGGGGTGCAGGCGCCGGTGCGTGCGCACGTACACGCCGTCAGTGGCCGCCTGCAGCGCCTGGCGCGGGTGTGCATGAAGCTGGGGCGTTCGGCGCGTGCGCTGGCCCACTCCATTTTCATCACCCACGGCGCCACCACGCTGGGCCTGCTGATGGTGGTCGGCCTGTGCATGGACTGGTTTGCCGACGGCGAGCTGGACATCCTGCAGCTGCTCTGCTGACAACGGGGCAGCTCGCAGCATCGGGTAGTGCCGGCCGCTGGCCGGTATCATCCGGTGGCGATCCGGCAGGCGGCCTCCATACGCCGTGCATACGCGCACGTACAGACGACACGGCATGTTCCCCCTTATCATGGCCCGCTTCGATTGCAACAAGCGGATGACCGCGTGACCCTATCCACCCTCGCTTTTGTCTTCCCCGGTCAGGGCTCGCAGTCTGTGGGCATGCTGGCCGAGCTGGCCGAACTGCACCCGCAGGTGCGTGAGGCCTTCACCGAGGCATCCGATGGTGCCGGCGTCGACCTGTGGGCGTTGTCCCAGGGTGGCCCGGAGGAAATGCTCAACCGTACCGAATACACCCAGCCGGCCCTGCTCGCCGCCAGCATCGGCGCGTGGCGCGCCTGGAACGCCGTTGGCGGTCCGCGTCCGTCGGTTCTGGCTGGCCACAGCCTGGGCGAGTACACCGCCCTGGTCGCCGCTGGCGCCCTCAGCCTGCACGACGGCGCGCATCTGGTGCGCCTGCGCGGGCAGCTGATGCAGGAAGCCGCACCGGCCGGTGTCGGCGCGATGGCCGCCGTACTCGGCGCCGAAGACCAGCTGGTGCTGGACGTCTGCGCGGAAGCTGCCGGCAGCCAGGTGCTCGTTCCGGCCAACTTCAACTCGCCGGGCCAGATCGTGATCGGCGGTGACGCTGCCGCGGTCGACCGTGCGCTGGCGCTGCTGGCCGAGAAGGGCGTGCGCAAGGCGGTCAAGCTGGCCGTCAGCGTGCCCTCGCACACCCCGCTGATGCGCGAAGCCGCCAACCGTCTGGCCGAAGTGATGGCGGGCCTGTCCTGGCAGCTGCCGCAGCTGTCGGTGGTGCAGAACGTCGACGCCAAGGTGCACGACGGCGTGGACGCGATCCGCACCGCGCTGGTGCAGCAGCTGTACCAGCCCGTGCAGTGGACCGGCTGCGTGCAGGCCCTGGCCGCGCGTGGCGTCACCCAGATCGCCGAGTGCGGTCCGGGCAAGGTGCTGACCGGTCTGGTCAAGCGCATCGACAAGGCCATCGACGGCCGTTCCCTGGCCACCCCGGGCGATTTCGAAACCGCCCGCGAGACGTGGTCGGCCTGATTGCCCCTGTTCCTGCCGACCGTGCCGGTGGCCGCTGCAAGCGGCACGGGTGCGGCGGCCGCCCCAGCCTGAGGAAAACATCATGAGCAAGCCCCTGCAGGGTGAAATCGCACTGGTCACCGGTGCCAGCCGTGGCATTGGTGCCGCCATCGCCGATCTGCTGGCCGCCCAGGGCGCCACCGTCATCGGTACTGCTACCACCGATTCCGGCGCCGCCGCGATCGGCGAGCGCCTGGCCGCCCACGGCCGTGACCGCCGTGG
>NZ_QAIJ01000129.1:0-1837 GCF_003060985.1 Stenotrophomonas sp. HMWF023 | reverse complement strand
CCGGAAGAGCATGCGGGACGGGTAATAGCAGTAGACGAATACTCTCATCCCATCCTTCTCGAGCTGCTCGATGATCTGCTCAAGAACCCTGTACCGATCGGTATGGATGGTGCCGATGAAGCACGCGTCATACTTGAAGTCACCGGTCCAGTTGGCTGCGCGCTCGAACTCCCTGCCATAGAACAACGGCAGGAACTGCATCTGCGGATTCGCGTCAACATCAGCACGATCGAAAGACAGGACGGCGTCGAACTTCCCCAACACCTTGCGGGCGTTCGGGTTGTAGTGCATCGAGTCCCAGAGATACAGCACGAACTTTGCACGCGAATGGATGCTGCGCAGCCGATCAAGAATGCTGCTGGACACAGCCTCAGCGCGGATGATCAGGACCAGATCGTAGTCACGGTCCCTGGTCTCCTCGATGATGCTGCTGTAGTAGCGCTCGATCTTCCTTGCAAGAAAACGGCGATCCACCCGGATCAGCGCCTTGGTTAGAAAATCTGCTCCCGGCCTGTCGCTGAAGTAGTCGACCACGGCACCGAGCTGCTCCAACTCGCCCTTGATCAGCTTTTCATAGCCGAAGAACATTGGAGCGATGAAAAGCACGCGCTTGCCCGCCAGCGACTCGCTCATGCTGCACTCTCCAGCCGTGAGGCCTGATTCACTTCAACAGCCCTTTCGCCCGCATTTCGTCCACCGACCGCTGGTAACCCGAGTCTTCGATCTGCTGGGTCAGCACCCATGACGCAAAGCGTTTCACGCCTTCTGCGAAGGTGACGCGTGGGCGGTAGCCCAAGGCAGCCTCGGCGCGACTCAGGTCTGCAAAGTTATGCCGGATATCACCGATACGGTAGTTGCCGGAGATGCTGATGTCCCCACCCTTGCCATACGCTTCCTTCAACGCGCTGGCGACGGTGATCACATCGGTAGCTTCACCGGTACCCACGTTGAATGCCTGGCCGCTCACATCGGCGTCGATGGCCGCGACCGTTGCTGCCACCACGTCGTCGATGAAGACGAAATCGCGTGTTTCCTTGCCGTCTTCGAAGATGTTCACACCCTTGCCCTGCAACAGCAGGGTAGAGAAGATCGACAGAATTCCCGTGTACGGATTCTTCAGCGACTGGCCCGGCCCATAGACGTTCTGGTAACGCAGAGCGATACCCTGGATGCCAATGGCGGAGGCGCCGACCAGTACCAGCTGTTCCTGGACCTGCTTGGTGATGCCGTAGATCGAGCTGGGATGGATGCGCGAGTCTTCATCCGTCGGCAGCGGAGCAACCAGCTCACCGGACTGCGGGTCGCGGCACTCGAACACGCCATCGCGCAGATCCGCATCGACGCGCGCGCCAGGGTAGACCGGCCCGTTTCCGCCCTCGTACTTGCCTTCGCCATAGATCGAGCGGGAAGACGCCACCACCACCCGCTTGACCGATTCGCAGCCCTGCACCTTGTTGCCGATCAGATCGAGGAACAAGGAGGTGCCGCGCACGTTGACATCGACATAGCGATCGATCTCATACATGGACTGCCCGGTGCCGGTTTCGGCTGCAAGGTGCACCACCACGTCCTGGCCGGGCAGTACCTGCAACCAGTCCTCGCGCAGCCGGACATCTCCCTTCACCACCGCGACGTCGGCCGGCAGCGATGCCAACAGCGCAGAGTTTTCCGGGTTATCGCCATGGATCTGGGGCGAAAGATTATCCAGGACAGTAACCTGGTCGCCACGCTCGACAAGCGCGCGTGCCAATGCACTGCCAATGAAACCCGCACCACCAGTGATCAGAACTTTCATGTATTTCTCCGCAGTCTCTCGAAATGCGTCGCGGTCCTGCAC
>NZ_QAIJ01000128.1:754-4506 GCF_003060985.1 Stenotrophomonas sp. HMWF023 | reverse complement strand
TGCGGGAATGGGATCTGGAACCACAGCGAACATCGAACACCCTCCGTGCCGTTGTTGCGAACCGTGGCGCCGGTCGTGCTCGACCCTTCTGCCGGTCGAGCACGCCCGACGCTGCAGGGGAATCAATCCGGTGCGTTGAACCGCGCGCGCACCTCGGCGGTCACCGCAGGCATGGCCACGAAGCGAGGCTGCGCGCGCACCCGCTGCAACCAGGCCCGCACCTGCGGGAATGCATCCAGCGCGATGCCACCGTCGGCGGCGACATCGGAATAGGCGAACAGGGCGATATCGGCGATACCGTAGTCGGCGCCGGTGAACCACTGCGCCTGCTGCAGATGCTGTTCCATCACCGCCAGCGCGCTGGCAGCGCGCTCATGCAGGCGCGGCAGTTCAGCACGGCGTGGTGAGTCGGAAGGTGTCCAACCGCGGATGAAGCGTGCCACCGCCACGCAGGGCTCGTGCGTGTACTGCTCGAAGAACATCCAGCTCAATGCCTGCGCACGCTGCCAACCGTCGGCCGGAAGGTACGGCGTGCCCTCGGCCAGCCAGAACAGGATCGCATTGGATTCGGTCAGCACGCGGCCGTCGTCGCGCACGATCAACGGCACCTTGGCATTGGGGTTGAGAGCGAGAAATTCCGCGCTATGGGTCTGGCCGTGGGCACTGTCCACTTCCACCCAGCGGTAACGGCTGCCAAGCTGTTCCAGCAGCAGTCGCACCTTGTGGCAGTTACCCGAGACCGACATGCCATGCACCGTCAACGGAATGCGTTCTTCCACCATTGCCTGCTCCAGGGAGATCCCGGCCTGCAGCCGGCTGCCCGCAGTCTGGCAAGCAGCCTGGCGATTGCCAAGCGCGGGTGCAGCATGGCGGGCGATGCATCCTGTAGATTCCGAGCCCATGCTCGGCTGCATTTGGCGAGCAGCAGCCGAGCATGGGCTCGGCTCTACAACGGCGAACGGCGCTGTTGCCACTGCTCGCGCGATTGCCCCCAGATTTCCAACGGCTTGCCTTCATACGGCGGTGGCAACTGCCCCATGCGCAGCAGCGTGCTGCCCAGCTTGCGCGCAACCACTTTCGAGTTCTCGTTGTCTTCGGCGATGGTGTGGATCACCTCGTCCCAGCCCAGCGCATCGAACGCCCAATCGATGGCGGCGATCGCCGCCTCCGGTGCGTAGCCCTTGCCCCAGCTGGCACGGCGGATGCTCCAGCCGACCTCGGTACCGGGCCAGTCCTGCGGCTGCCACGGTCCCATGCGACCGATCCATTCACCGCTGGATTTCTCGATCACGCTGAACATCGAGAAGCCGAACAGCTGCCACGCCCCGGCCAGGCTGCAGAAGCCGCGCCATGCCACCGAGGGTGTCTGCACGCCACCCAGCATGCGCATCACCTCTTCGTCAGCACAGAACGCCAGATAAGGCGCGTAGTCCTGCCGCTGCGGCGGACGCAGGATCAGGCGTTCGGTTTCGATGCGCAGGTCGAAGATGCTCATGGGGTCATGGTAGATCCACGGCACGCGTGGATGAACCCCATCCCTGCAAAAAAAACAGGCCAGCAGAGGCTGGCCTGTTCGATGCAGCGTTGTAGTTGGGGCTTACTGGCGGTTGGCCGTCGAATCCGCAGCGGCGGCGGTCTGGGTGACCAGCTGCCCATCCACGACCGGCAGGCGATCGCTGGCCGGCTTGTTGTCCAGACGCACGGTCTTCTCTGCACCGTCGTAGCGGTAGGTCACGTTGTAGCCCTTGACCACATCGCTGGTGCCCATGGCAATGCGGTTGCCCGGCTTGCTGCCCATGCGCATGGTGCCGGTGGTGCCGTCTTCATTGCGGTAGGTCACGTTGTAGCCGGTGACACGGCTCGACTCGGAGGTTGCCGTTTCGGTGTGGCACTGGCGCTCGGTGCGGTTGACCACGCGGCCACCCACATGGCGCTTGTCCACCTGGTTGCCGATGAAGCCACCGGCCACGGCACCTGCGGCAGTTGCAGCCTTCTTGCCGTTGCCGCCGCCCACCTGGTTGCCCAGCAGGCCACCGACCACGGCACCGACCACGGTGCCACCGACGTTGCCATCACGCTCGGGCAGGCGCTCCTGCACCACCACGTCCTGACAGACCTCATGCGGGGTCTGGGTAGTGGACGTCTCGCGTACCGGATCGGTGCCGATCACGGTGGCATAGGCCTTCTGCTTCTCGGTGATCGGATCGACCTTCAGCACATCGGCGTATTCCAGGCCGCGCGGCGCACTTGCATCCACGGCGTCGCCACGCGCGCCATCGTCGGTGGCATTGCCATCGACCAGACGCGATTCACTCGGGTTTCCGGCGCTCAGCTGCTCAGGCGACTTGTCGCCACTCTTCATGAAGGCGGCGGTTGCGATACCACCGACCAGCAGCGCGCCCGCTGCGACCAGGACAGTTGTAGTTGTGCTTTTCATGACCTGCTCCTTGCGGACCGTCCGCAACGTTCTCAGGCCAGATTGCAGCATGCGGTGCCTGAACGGAATCTCCACATTTCCTGCTCACCGCCGTAACCCATTCAGCATGGGGAAATGCTGGGCCCGTGGTAGCGTTTGCACATTCCCCCCAGGAGGACCCCGTGATGGCCAACCCGATGCTGCTGCCGGTCCTGCAATGGGCGCGCCGGCTGCGCTACCCCACCCTGTTCAAGCTGACCGCCGGCCTGTTCGCGCTGACCCTGTTCATCCCCGACCCGATTCCGTTCGTCGACGAACTGATGCTGGGCCTGGGCACCCTGTTGCTGGCGAACTGGAAGAGCCGCAGCGCAACCACGCCACCGCCGCTGGAGCAGCGTTGAACCTGCTGGTCGACAGCCACTGCCATCTGGATGCCAGCGAATTCGATGGTGACCGCGAGGCGGTCATCGACCGCGCACGCGCTGCCGGCGTGCAGTGGCAGGTGGTTCCGGCCGTCACTGCGGCCAGCTGGCCGAAGCTGCGCGAGGTCTGCCAGCAGGCGACGGGGCTCTACCCCGCCTATGGCCTGCACCCGATGTTCCTGGACCAGCATCGGCCTGAACACCTGCCGCAACTGCGTGCGTGGATCGAGCAGGAGCGACCCTGCGCGATCGGCGAATGCGGGCTGGATTTCTTCGTCGAGGGCCTGGATGCCGAGGCCCAGCAGGCGTATTTCCTCGGCCAGCTGACGCTGGCACGCGAGTTCGATCTGCCGGTGATCGTGCACGCCCGCCGTGCAGTGGATGCGGTGATCGCGGCGATCCGCCGCATCGGTGGCCTGCGCGGGGTGGTGCACAGCTTTTCCGGCAGCCTGGAACAGGCCGCGCAACTGCACAAGCTGGGATTCCTGCTCGGCCTGGGCGGACCACTGACCTACGAGCGCGCGCAGCGCCTGCAACGGCTTGTCCGCGAGATGCCACTGCAGCAATTGCTGCTGGAGACCGATGCGCCGGACCAGCCCGACGCAGGTATCCGAGGCCAGCGCAACGAGCCGGCGCGGCTGGCGGTCATCGCCCGCCACATCGCCGCGCTGCGCGGAATGGACATTGAAGACGTGGCGCGGGCCACCACGGACAACGCGCGGCGGCTGTTCAGCCTGCCCGCACCGTAACGGTAGTGCCGGCCGCTGGCCGGCAACCCCGGAACGCTTGAATCAGCGCAGATGCCGGCCAGCGGCCGGCACTACCCGATCACACCCCAGCCTCTGCCTCGTCGGCTTCGGCCTTCACCTTCTTCGGCTCCAGCAGCATTTCCAGCGCCTTGCCCACCGCCGCGA
>NZ_QAIJ01000128.1:0-744 GCF_003060985.1 Stenotrophomonas sp. HMWF023 | reverse complement strand
GGTGATGTGGGTGGCCGCGCCCAGGCCTGCGCCGCAATCCAGCTTCAGGGCCGCATCCGCGCCCAGGTTCGGCCGCAGGCCACAGACGCTGCCGTCGGCCTGTGGATACTTCACGTTCTCCAGCGAATACACCGCCGGCACGCCGAAATAGCGCTTGGCATTCTTCGGGAAGTTGAATTCGCTGCGCAGCTTCTTGCGGATCAGCGCCAGCATCGCGTCATGCTCGGTGCGCGAGACATCGCGGATCCGCACCAGGGTGGGGTCGGTACGGCCGCCGGCCGCGCCGACGGTCAGCAACGGCAGCTTGCGGCGGCGGCACCAGGCGATGGTTTCCACCTTCACCCGGAAGCTGTCGCAGGCATCGATCACCAGGTCGAAACCGCGGTCCAGCAGTTCGGCCATGTTGGCCGGGGTCAGGAACGCCTGCACGGCGTCGACCTCGATCTGCGGATTGATCGCCCGGCAGCGCTCGGCCATGGCCTCGGCCTTGTTGCGCCCGTAGTTGCCCTCCAGCGCCGGCAGCTGGCGATTGGTATTGGACACGCAGATGTCATCGGCATCGATCAGGGCCAGATGGCCGACCGCCGAGCGCGCCAGCGCCTCCACCACCCACGAGCCGACGCCGCCCATGCCGACCACGGCGACACGGCTGCCCTGCAGGCGCTCGAGCGCGCCGACGCCATACAGCCGTTCGATGCCGGCGAAGCGTTGTTTGACCTGTTCGTTCATCGGGCTATTTTAGCG